>NZ_CP137552.1:3300000-3467491 GCF_039691755.1 Halomonas sp. Bachu 37
GCGTTGGCCATTGAGTTTTTGGCTACCGCTACTAAGCGCCCTGGAAGCCCGCTCGCTGGCGTATGTGGTGTTTTTGGGACCAGAGGAAGCAAGACTGGCGCCCGAGCTTGAACAGTACATGGCCAGCGCCGCCTTCGGCTCGCTCTGCTACCCACGACCGCTGCGCGAATTCGCCGCCATGCTAGACCGCGCCCAACTGCTGATTACGCCCGATTCCGGCCCGATGCACCTGGCGGCCGCACTGGACGTACCCAGCATAGCGCTGCTGCGGGAGAAAAAATCGCTCGGGTTTGCTCCCAAGGACTCGGCAGACACTCCTCTCTGGCAACCAAGTCACCACGATGTACTGAACGCCATTCAGTCAACACTCGCGCGCGAACCAGCCTATACCTACCCACTGGCAGGCTGAGCGGAAAAAAGCGCTACGCCAATAGCGGGGGATCTCTTGGTCAGCCGTGCCACTCCCGCTTATTCAACAGTGCTTAAGCGACCGTTAAGTCTGGAGCGGCATGTTATCGATGTTCAGATAACAAACAGGGATACCCGCATGATCTTATCGCGCTTGGATTATCGTCCGGATTTTAACAACCTGGATGACGTGCTTATTGTCTCCATTCATTCTGACAAATGTAAGCGAACGGGCAACACCGCTTGTCAGTGATCAGGCGGTGTGCTGCCAGTGGTGAGGCAGTAGTTCGTGGAGCTGGCTGGCCTTCTGGGTCGGCAGCCGTTCCAGCACATCCTTCAGGTAGGCATACGGCTCGTGGCCGTTCAGCTTGGCGCACTGGATCAAGCTCATGATGGTGGCAGCGCGCTGGCCGCTGCGCAGTGACCCGGCGAACAGCCAGTTGCTGCGGCCCAGCGCCCAGGGACGGATCAGGTTCTCGACCCGGTTGTTGTCGATGGGCAACCCGCCGTCGTTGAGGTAGCGCGTCAGCGCCGCCCAACGCTTCAGGCTGTAATCCAGCGCTTTCGCCGTTGCCGAGCCGTTCGGCACCTTCTCTCGGTGAGCCAGCATCCAGCGGTGCAGCGCATCAGAAATGGGCCTCGCCCGTGTCTCTCGGAGTCGTTGGCGTTCTTCAGCGCTGAGTGACTGGGCCTCTCGCTCCACCTGGTAGAGCTGACCAATCAGCTCGATGGCCTGCCCGGCGATCTGGCTCTTGCCGGCCACGTGCAGGTCGACGAACTTGCGACGCGCGTGGGCCATGCAGCCGATTTCGGTGACGCCGTTGGCGAAGCTCTGCTTATAGCCGCTGTAATCGTCGCAGACCAGCTTGCCCCGCCACTCGCCGAGGAAGTCACGGGCATGCTGGCCGCCACGCGTCTCACTGAAGTCGTAGACCACCACCTTCAATCCGGCGTAGGACGTGGCGGCGTAGGCCCAGAGGTAGGCCCTGTGGGTCTTCTTCTTACCGGGGGCCAGCATCGGCACCGGGGTCTCATCGGCATGCAGCACTGGCTCGTCGAGCAGCAGGTCGCGCAGCGCATCGATCAGCGGTTGGAGCCGCACGCCACAGATGCCGACCCACTCGGCCAGGGTGGAGCGCGGAATCGCCACGCCGGCACGGGCAAAAATCTGCTCCTGGCGATAGAGCGGTAGGTGGTCGGCATACTTGGCGATCAGTACCTGGGCCAGCAGGCCGGCGGTGGGGATGCCCTTGTCGATGATCTGCGCCGGCATCGGCGCCTGGGTCAGCGTCTCACACTGATCGCAGACCCACTTGCCACGGATATGGCGCTCGACGTGAAACACGCCTGGCGTGTAGTCGAGCTTCTCGCTGATCTCCTCGCCGATCCGCCGCAGCTGGCAGCCACAGGTGCAGTGCTCGCTTTCCGGGTCGTGGCGAATCTCGGTGCGCGGCAGCTCAGGAGGTAGGGGGGCGCGCTTGGGCGTTTTCTTGGCCGCCGGTGGCGTATCGGGTGTGGTCAGATCTGCCAGCTCAGTCTCGATGGCGGCGATATCGGCATCGACCACTTCCTCCAGCAGGCTGATCTGCAGGACGTTGAGCTGCTCGCTGCGCTTGCCGAAGGCGTGGCGCTTGAGCAGCGCCAGTTCATAGGTCAGCTTCTGGTTGACCTGCTCGGTATGCCGCAGCGTTTTCTGGCTCTGTGCCAGTGCCTGTTCCTGCTGCTCGACCTGCGTCATCAGCGTTGCCGCCAGGTGGCGGAGCTGATCGGGGGTGAGCTGGGACAGATCGGGCGGCGTGTTCATCCGCCGAGTATGCCAGCCCGCTGGCGAGAACGGGATTGGCGCATCCGCGAATAGCCGGGCCGCTGCGTCTGTGCTGCACATCACACGACCGAGATTACCCCGTCGGTGCCGAGACGTTGCCAGGGCAGACCTTGTACCAGCGCCGCCACCTGCTCGGGGCAAAGCGCGACGCGATCACCGTGCCAGTTACCCGCCCAGTGGAACTTGCCCTGGTTCAGGCGCCGGGCGCACAGCCAGACGCCCAGGCCGTCGTGAATCAGCACCTTCATGCGGTTGCCGCGGCGGTTGGCGAACAGGTAGGCACAGTGCGGGCGAGCCGCGCCGAACACCTTCACCACCCGGGCCAACGCGGTATCCGGGCCGGCGCGCATATCCAGCGGCTCGGTGGCCAGCCAGATCTCGTCGATGCGGATCATCCCAGCAGCCCTTTCAGCCAGTGGCCACACTGAGCGGCCTCACTCACCGGCCAGCGCACGGTGATCGTGCCCCGTGAGGAGGGCAGCTCGATGCAAATCTCGCCAGCGGTGGTGGGTGGTGTTGGCAGGCTGGCCTCTGCTGGCGGCACCGGCAGGGGCACGAAGTCCGGCACGGCCGGTAGCTGGCTCTGCCGCTTGGCCTTGCGGATCCAGGTCTGGACGAGGTTGGTGTTGAGCCCATGCTGAAGGGCGACCTGGGCAATGGAGGTATCGCCCTGCAGGCATGCCGCGACGATCTTGGCCTTGAACGACGGGGCGTAGCGACGGCGGCGACGGATCTCACGCTCGGTGCTTGGGGACGTCATGAATAGGTGCCCATCTATTGTTACGTGGGCACCTAATGTCACTGGCCAAGGGCTTACGCGGAAGGCGTGTTCACCGGACGCTTACTGACAAATGGCTTGCCTTAAGAGTCAGTCTCGTTTTAACCGTGTTATTGACAGGATTGCTGGGGTTCGTGGCAATAAGCGTGATAGAGATAATCATCGCCGTATTGAGTGTCGCGGCAAGCGGCATAGCTCGGTTGTTTATACTGTTTCATACTGGCAACGGACAGGAACGTGCAGCAAGTGAGCTGATAATGGGGCTGGAAGCAATGGGCACCGCAGGAGTAGGAACATTAGTTGTTTTATATTTACTGGCTTAGCGAATATAGCACTGCAAAATCCTTGACCTGTAGGCTACACCAAGCTCTAGGCTTAGGAGTCACGGAAGACGAATCGAACACTTTTCAAGGAGGCTGAACCATGGCGTCAACGTCCACGCATCAGACTGCCCATGTCTACCGGATGAAAACCGCCGAGCACATGTGCCCGTTCGGCTTGAAGACCGTCGATCTGCTCAAACGCAAGGGCTTCGATGTCGATGATCACACCTTGACTTCCCGGGATGAAGTCGATGCCTTCAAAGCCCGGGAGAACGTCGATACCACACCCCAGGCGTACATTGGCGACAAGCGCATCGGCGGCTACGAGGAACTGCGTGAATACCTGGGGATGAGCGTGCCTAACGCCAAGGGCACCACCTACCGTCCGGTCATTGCCATTTTTGTCACCGCGCTGCTGATCGGCCTGGCGATTAGCTGGGCTGCCCAGGGCACGTTGTTTTCAGCGCGTATGCCGGAGCACGCCGTCGCTACGGCGATGGTACTGCTGGGCCTGCAGAAGCTGCAGGACGTGGAAAGCTTCAGCAGCATGTTTCTCAACTACGATCTGCTCGCTCAGCGCTACGTTCCCTACAGCTACGTTTACCCCTATGCCGAGACCCTCGCTGGCCTGTTGATGCTCGCCGGCACGCTTATCTGGCTTGCCGCACCGTTGGCACTCTTCGTCGGTACCATCGGCGCCGTGTCGGTATTCAAGGCCGTGTATATCGACAAACGCGAACTCAAGTGCGCCTGCGTGGGCGGCAACAGCAATGTCCCGCTGGGCTTCGTGTCGCTTACCGAAAACCTGGTGATGATCGCCATGGGGCTGTGGATGCCACTGCGCATGCTCACGTGATCCCGCGTTGCTGTGGCGGATAACGCTTGGCCTTTAAACGCCGTATGAGTGCAGGCAGTTCGTACCAAGCCTAGCCAAGGAGCTCGCCCATGCCAGGCCTGACCCGACGACAGCTACTGAGCGTTGGCGCGGCGATGATGGCCACGACCATGCTCGGTGGCCGTGTGCTGGCCCAGGGCCGGTTCGACGACATCGCCGCCGAGGCCGAGCGGCTGGATCAACTCCACTCGCTGGTGATCCATCGGCAGGGCGAGCGCCTTTTTGCCGAGGCATTTCGGGGCCCGGCGCTGGACCAGCCTGCGAACGTGAAATCGGTGTCCAAGACGCTTGTCGCGTTGCTGACCGGTATCGCCATCGACCGGGACATTCTTGAAGGCCCCGATCAGCGCGTACTGCCGCTGTTGGGTCGTGCGCCGGCGGGAGACGCCCGCGATGAGCTGACTATCGGCCACCTGTTGAGCATGCAGGCGGGCCTCGGCAGCACCTCGCGCGGCAATTACGGCGCGTGGATAGCGAGCAATGATTGGGTCGATTATGCGCTGAATCGCCCGCTGGAAGACCAACCAGGCAGCGGCTTCATCTATTCCACCGGCGGCTGGCATATTCTGGGAGCAGTGCTTTCTCAAGTAACCGGGCAGAGTCTGCATCGGCTTGCTCAAGACTGGCTGGGCGATCCGCTGGACATCGTGATTCCCCCCTGGACTACCGATCCGCAGGGACGCTATTTCGGCGGCAATAACATGGCGATCAGCCCGCTGGGGCTAGCGCGAACCGGCGACATGGTCCTCAATGGCGGCCAGGTCGATGGCCAGCATGTCGTCAGCGAAAGCTGGATCGAGACCTCCTGGCAGCCGCGGACCCGCTCGCCGTATTCGGGCGATCAGTATGGCTATGGCTGGTTCCTGACCACCTATGCCGGCCAACAAGTCGCCTACGCGCGGGGCTATGGCGGGCAGATGCTGGCGGTGGTGCCCAGTCGCCACCTGTCCATCGCCATTACCTCGGACCCCACCAAGCCAGCCAGCAGCGATGGATATTTCCTCGATTTACAACGGCTGGCCGAGCGGATCGTCGAAGCGGTGTAACTTGATCATCGCAGCGGTATTACTTGGAGAGTGTCTACGGCGCTTTTATCGCGACCACACCAAGCGCCAGCCAGCCAGCTATCAACAGCACGCCGCCTATCGGCGTCACGATCCCCAGGTTGAGCCCCGCCAGCGCCATCAGGTAGAGCGAGCCCGCAAATGCCGTGACACCCAGCATCCACAGCGCCAGCACCCAGCGTTGACCGGCCAGTGGCTGCACGCTGCGCCAAACCAGCATTACCATCATGGCAAGGGTGTGCCACGCCTGGTAGCGCACACCGGTTTCCACCGCGCTGACCATGGCGGCGCTAGTCCGCGCCGCCAGGCCGTGGGCGGCGTAGGCGCCCAGCATCACTACCATGGCGCCGGAAAGCGCTACTCCCACCCACCACACTCTGTCCCGCATCGCCTGCTCCCGTCGTCGTCATCACTATTACGTCGTTATTACTTTCATCGATTCATGCTTATATTCGCCCTCGCCATACCTTGCCTCGGCCGTAGCCGCTACAATAAGGACGTTTTTTATTTCACTTGCGAGGATGCCATGCAGATTCAACTCAACGGCGAACCGCATGCATTGAACTCCACCATTACCGCTGCCGATCTTGTCGCCCAGCTGGGGCTGGCGGGTCGACGTATCGCGGTGGAGATCAACGAACAGATCGTGCCACGCAGCCAGCTGGCAGAAACACGCCTTGCCGACGGCGACCAGGTGGAGATCGTCCACGCTATCGGCGGTGGTTAACCGTCGCGTCACCGAGGACCCGTTTTCATGACTCATCCAACCAACGATACCCCGCTGATCCTGGCCGGCCGCAGCTTTACGTCGCGCCTGCTGGTCGGCACCGGCAAATACAAGGACTTTACCGAAACCGGCGAGGCCATCGCCCAGAGCGGCGCCGAAATCGTGACGTTCGCCGTGCGCCGGACCAATCTCGGCCAGGACGCCGATGCGCCCAACCTGCTGGATGCCGTCTCGCCCAGCCGCTATACGCTGCTGCCCAACACCGCCGGGTGCTACAACGCCAAGGACGCGGTGCGTACCTGCCGCCTGGCCCGGGAACTGCTCGATGGACACAACCTGGTCAAGCTGGAAGTGCTGGGTGACGACCATACGCTCTACCCCAACGTGGTCGAGACGCTGAAAGCCGCCGAGACGCTGCTCGCCGACGGCTTCGACGTGATGGTCTACACCAGCGATGACCCCATTGTGGCACGCGAGCTCGAAGCCATGGGCTGTTGCGCCATCATGCCGCTGGGCTCGCTGATCGGTTCCGGTCATGGCATTCAGAATCCGCACAATGTGCGCCTGATCGTCGAGCAGAGCCGCGTCCCCGTGCTGGTGGACGCCGGTATCGGTACCGCCTCCGACGCCGCCATGGCCATGGAGCTGGGCTGCGACGGGGTGCTGCTCAACTCCGCGATCGCCCACGCCCGCGAGCCACTGCGCATGGCCAACGCCATGAAGCTCGCCGTGGAAGCCGGTCGCGATGCGTTTCTGGCGGGCCGCATGCCACGCCGCCAATCCGCCGACCCCTCCTCCCCCTTTGCTGGCCGTATCAACGGTTAATCGATTCGAGACATCATGACTGAACCACACAACGCCGGTGGCGCCACCACCGGCCCGGAAGGCCCGGATGCGCCGCTGCATCGGCGCGGCATCAAGAGCTATGTGATCCGCGCGGGCCGCATGACCCAGGCACAAAGCCGCGGCCTGGAAGACGTATGGCCGCGCCTGGGTCTTACGCTCGCCGATGGCCGCCAGGACCTTGATTCGTTGTTTGGCCGCCAGGCGCCTCGCGTGGTCGAGATCGGTTTCGGCATGGGCAACTCGTTGATCGAGCAGGCCGAGACCCACCCGGATACCGACTTCATCGGCATCGAAGTCCACGCCCCGGGTGTCGGTAAGCTGTTGGATGAAGCCGACAAACGCGGCCTGACCAACCTGCGCGTCTATCGCGAGGATGCCTTGGCGGTGCTCGAGCAGTGCCTGCCGGAAGGCTCGATCGATACGCTGCAGCTGTTCTTCCCCGACCCCTGGCCGAAGAAGAAGCACCATAAGCGGCGTATCGTACAGCCCGCGTTCGTGGAACTGATTCGCACCCGGCTCAAGCCCGGTGGGACCTTCCACCTGGCCACTGATTGGCAGGCCTACGCCGAATGGATGGCGGAGATTCTGGACGCCTCTCCCGGCTATACCAATACGGCGCCCGCCGAGAGTGCCCCGTATGTGCCGCGTCCGGAATTTCGCCCGCTGACCAAGTTCGAAGCACGTGGCGAGCGCCTGGGGCACGGCGTGTGGGATCTGATTTACGCACGCAGCCGATAGTCAGTCCCACGCCCATCATCACCACCGCCATCCCGGCCCAGCCATAAGGGCCGGGATACTCGGCAAACATCGCCGCCGCCCACAGCGCCGTAACCGCCGGCGTGAGATAGATCAGGGCCGAGGCCCGGGTCACGCCGAAGCGGCGCAAGCTGGCGGTAAAAAAGCCGTACCCTCCCAGGCTCGAGAGCATGACCAACCAGGCGATTGCACTCAGGCTGGGGCCGTCGAAACGCGGCGGTGTCAGGGTGCCTTCCGCCATGATCAGAGATACCATCACGAAGACTCCCGCCGCCGCCCATAGCTGCGTCATCAGGGTAGCCGACAGCGTCATGCGGCTTTGCCACCGCTGGCTGAGCACACTTCCCAGAGTAACCGACGTCACCGCCAGCAAGGGTAGAAGATAAGCCCATCCCGGGGCGCTGCCTTGCCCCATGTCGTCCAGCACGCAGATCGTCACGCCAGCCGTTGCCAGCGCCATGCCCAACCAGCCACGCGGCGAGAGCCGCTCACCCAGCAGAGGGCCCGCCAGCGCGGCGGCAAGTAGCGGCTGGAGGGCGGTGATCAACGCCGTCACGCTGGTGCTGACACCCAGCTCCAGCGCCAGCATCACGCCCAGCAGGTATCCTCCCATGGTCAAGGAGCCGATACCCAGTTCCTGAAGAAAAGGGGTCCGGCCCAGGCGTTGGCGCTGGGTCATGTACCACCATGCGCTGACGATAATGGCGGCCACGATGAAGCGCCAGGCGAAAAGCTCCCATACCGACGTTGCAGCCTGCGTGGCCAATCGCCCGCCGACGAATCCTGAACTCCAGCACAACACGAACCCTATCGCTATCCCCAGCGAGCCTAGTTGCACGACCATGATTTTCTCTCCCGCTTGTTTCTGGCCTTGAGTCTGAAGCAGAAAGAGCATTCAATGAATCGATATTAAAAGTAGGCAGCCTACAATATGACTGAACCCACTTATTTAAGCCCTTATGTCTGAACCAACAGCCCCAACGCTGGATCTCGAACTGCTGCGCAGTTTTCAGGCGGCGGCCCAGCACGGCTCGCTGGCCGCGGCAGCACGCGAGCGACACCGCACCCTCAGCGCCATCAGCATGCAGATCAAGCGCCTGGAAGACGCTCTCGACACCCAACTGCTGGAACGGGGTTCCCGCGGCGTGACGCCCACCGCCGTGGGCGAGGCACTGCTCCAGGAATCACGCGAGCTTCTGCGTATTCACGACGGCATGCTCTCCCGCTTCAGCGGTCGCGCCCTGGTCGGCAAGGTACGTCTTGGCCTGCCCGAAGATTACGCCCGGGAAATGCTGGGAAACGTGCTGACGGATTTCATGGCCTATCACCCCGACGTGCTGCTTGAAGTAGTCACGGCGACCAGCGGCGAACTGGCCCGCCAGATGAGTCGCTCCCAGCTGGCGCTGAGCGTCATGCTGGATCGCCCCCATGCCCTGCCCGACGGCGAAAAGCTGTGGGAGACGACCCCAGTATGGGCCGGCCCGAAAGTGGGCGAGATCACCGCCCGCGCCTACCTGCCCCTGGCACTTCATGAGGTGGACTGCCCTTACCGCGCCCTGGCGATGGATGCTTTGCAAGCGATGGGCAAGCCCTGGCATGCGGTATTCACCAGTACCAGCATTCATGCCATCGAAAAGGCGGTGGAGATGGGACTAGCGATCAGCGTGCTGGATCGTGAGCGCTTGACACCGGCCATGCGCGAACTGGGAGAGGCGGAAGGCCTGCCGCCGCTCAAGCCGTGTGTAGCAAAACTCTTTTTTGCCCGGCATATAGAGCCCGGGTCCCGGGCGGCGGTGGAAGCCCTCGCCACCCTGCTGCGCGAGCATTTGAGCGTGCGCGGACCATGGCGAAACGTCTGAACGTGAAGCAAATGAAAGGCTTGAAGCGAACCTCCTTTTCCCTAGCTATTCTTGAATTGACAATGAGTTTCTCTCTGCATATATAAATTACGATAACAAACATAAATAACCCTATCCGCCCCGCAGATGGCAACCACTTGCATGCGGAATGAGAGGCGAAGATGCCATTGTCACCGATCAAGGGATCATGCCTCTCGCTGTCTTTATGGATGCTCAGCCACCTTACCCTGGCTCAGGATTTGTCGGGTGTCGTGACACGCGGCGTGAGCCCGCCCTATAGGGAGGCGCTGGACCAATCTCCGCCGAGGCAGGAACTGACTGATGTTCCCCTCTCGCCAGCCCTGGAAGCATTGCTTGACCCGAGCGCGCTCGAGCAGGAACTGTCTCGCCATGGCCTCACCGGCGGCAGCGTACTGGGCGGTGGCGGCAACAAGCTCTTCGTCACGGCCACCGGCGGCTCGGAGACCGCCACGATCGTCATCAACGAGATCGAGCCAACGACAGTGATAACTGCGGCGGATGACGAGACCCTGCTCGGGATGGTCGATATTGTCTGGCGCCACGCCCCACCTGAAGCCGGATCACGTATTTATCACATCGTGCTCGACCATCCGTTGCCTTTGTCCGCCTGGTCGGCCTCCGGTATCACGGGCATTGCCCAGGCCAACATCGCGCCACTGCCACCCAGCCGACATGGCAACGCACAGGGGCTGGGGGCGGTGGCGGTCTCGAGTTCCGCGCCGGCATCGGTCGAAGACGTCGTGCGAGAAGCCGCGCAGCGTGCGTATGACGCCACTCCTTACGCCAAGCAGCAACGGGCCGCTATCGATGAGCTTCACGCCCAACATCACGCCTCGATGGTCGAGCAAGAGCAAGGGCGAGAGCGTCAGGCACGCCGCCTGGGACTCGTCTATCGAGCGCCCGAATTCTGGAGCGAGTTCACCTATTCCGCCGACCTTCGCCGGATCTTCACCGGCGAAGGGGTCCCGCCGGCACTGGCGCTACGTTTCTTGACGGGCTGGGTTCCCGCACGCGCCCGAACGTGCGGCGGTAGCGATGATGCCAGTCAGGTCGAGTGGCCGGACGGACCGCATTTTCGCCGGATTGCAGCGGACGATCCGCATGCGGAAATTTTCCCGGCTGAAACCCGGCTGAGCGTACCCCCTGAGCTCTTGGCGGTCTTCGAGATCGTGACTGATGCACCGCTTCTGTCGGAACCACTGGTCAACCAGATCCTGGCGCATGACGCCACCCGGACCCGTTTCATCGCCGCAGAACTGGATGCCGCGCGCCTCATGCTGAAGGCCGGCTGTAACAGCGCAACCAGCAGCCAGTTCGAACAGAACCTTCTGCGCACGATCATGAAGGAAGACAGCTTGCAGGGCGCTGGTGTTTCGATCACCAATGCCGAGGAGGAAAGTGATGCTCCCCCATCGTGATACCACACGCCCGCGCTGGCTCGGCACGATGGCTGCCGGGGGCATATTGCTCGCGTCCATGGCGACCGCTCAGGAGCTGCCGCCACCGGTTGACTTCATGGGCACCTTCTCGCCGAGCGACCTGGCCGAGGCGAGAAAGCATGTCTACGAATTCCACTGCCAAGCCCGCGACACCTCGGCCTATTGCACCGATCCGGCGCTGATCCTGCGTCGCGAACGTCTTATCGAAGCAGCGGCGGCGGCAATCGCACGGATGCCGGACATTTCAGGACGGCGGGATATCCAACCCAAGGGATTTTGGGCATTTTCCAGCAATATCGTTGGTTGCCGGGATGACAGGCCATGTGTCGCCAGGCTGCTGGACGAGTACACCGCCGCGTGGAATGCTCGTAACACGGCGGTCGATCCCGACCCCGTCGCCGCCTTTTACGACCCTGGCTACGATTGCACCACTCGACAGATAGAGGCGAAACAGGTCATCTGCCGCGATCCATCGCTCGCCGATAAATATCGGGACATGCTCGACCTCGTGGAGAGCGTTACCAAGGCAGTGGATACCAGGCAACTGGCGCCAGAGGATCGTACGGTTCTCGCGGACCATTACTGGCACACCACGCTCTATCCCTGTCGTAACGACAAGGCGTGCATCTCGGAGCAACTCGACCTGGGAGTCGGCCGCATCAACGCCGTTCTCGCGCACGGTGAAGAAAAGATGGCGGAACTTGCGAGGCAAGAGGCCGTTGCCGAGCGACAACGGCACTTGGCGGCGCTTGCCCAGTCACGCCGGGAGGTGGCCGGCAACATCGAAGGAATTTTGCGCGACGTGTCGATGCCGGCGATATCGGCCCAACGGAGCCATTCGCAGGCCCGCGATGAAGTGCGTGACGAGCGAATCGCCAAGCTCGAAGCGGCACTCGCCGACAGGGCGCAACGGGAAGGGCGTGTCTACCGGGCACTCTGGTTCTGGAGCCAGTTTCGCAACCCGAAAGACATGCGCATCGTCTTTGACGGCAACCGCGTGCCTGCGCCCACCAATCCAGACGAGGTAGTCTACTTTCACTTCGGCTATCCCCTGGCGCGTGGTACCGCTGCGCAAGTCGCCATCCTGACAGCCTGGGTCCGCACTTATGATGCCCATTGCGGTGAACGGCTGCCGAATAATCCCGACACGTTGAGAACGGAATACCTGGAAACGAATGGCCCGTATTTCCGCCGCATGACCCGGGTCACCAGTACCGATGTGCTGCGTTTCCAGCCGGGCCTGATGCGGCCGTACGTCGCGTCCCGTGACGCCATGCGCGCAAACCAGGCGAGCCAGTTGCAGAACAATCAATGGCAGATGCTCGGGGAAATCGTGCGCGGCGGTCGCAGTGCCCTCGCGGGTATGGCCGGCGGGACGATTGAACCCTACCTATATGCACTGGACGATTTTGATCGGTTCTTCCAATTGGTCGGTTGCGACAGCCCGACCGCGCGGCAGATGTCCCAGGGTATCTTCCTGCTGGCCGACGGTGCCTCCTTGCCCGCCGAGACAGGCGACGCCGCGATTGCCGGAGCGGCATGGGTGAGCGATAGACCCCAAGGCGCGGGTGAGTACCGCCTGCACAGCGAGCTGTGCTGGGGATACGAGCTTGCAGCGTCCCATAACGCCTGTGGCTGCCTCGTGGATCTCGCGTCCAGCCGGATGAATGCACCCACGCCACTGCCTGTATCGCTTGCCTATTCAGAGGTCAACGCGGCCTTCCAGTCGGCCAGCGATGTCGAGCAACGAGTCTGTCGAAACCCGCTCTCCGCGGTCAGCGGGGGGTTGATCCCGTAGCAATGAATGGCGGGCTAAAAAAGAAAGCCGCCCCGAGTGGAGGCGGCAAAAGACCGTGACTAGCAATGAGAGGGAGAAACCATGACAGAAACTAGCGATTTCCATCCTGGTCATGTGGCGCCTCATCAACGCCACACCCCCAATGTAATCATTCTCATTTACCTCGTCAATACTAATGCGAATATTTTTTATTTGATTCCATGTATCATCTTCCTTGGGAGTCTTATCCCCCTGCCAGCCGCAGCCATAACGGCAGGCTGAGCATCGCCAGTAGCGTCTGCCCGGTAATCAGTGCCGCCATCATTTCCGCATCGCCACCCAACTGACGCGCCAATATGTAAGCGGAAGTGGCCGTGGGCAGCGCCGCGAATAGCAGCGCTACATCGCGCGATACACTATCCAGCCCCACCAACCACGCCGCCCCCAGCACCAGCGCCGGCATCAGCACCAGCTTGATCATGTTGGCCGCCCATACTCCGCGGTCCACCCGCAATAGCGCCATCGGGCGCAAGGCCACGCCCACCGCCACCAGGCCCAGTGGCAACGCGGCACGCCCCAGCAGCTCCACCGTACTGCCACTCCAGCCGGGCAAGCCGATACCGGAAAGATTCAAGACGATCCCGGCGATACACGCCAGGATCAGTGGGTTGCGTAATAGTGCGGCGACGCTCTTGCCCAGGCTCGAGCTACCCAAAGTTCCCGCCGCGATGAAACTGGCAACGCACAGGACATTCACCACCGGGACCATCAGCGCCACCGCGACTGCCGCCGTCGTGGCGCCAAGGCTACCATGCAGGGCCGCCGCCCCCGCGACGCCCACATAGGTGTTGAAGCGTACCGCCCCCTGGAATACCGAGGTGAACGCAGCGGCTTCCAGGCGCAACCAGCGACGCGAACGCCACAGGACGATACTGAATATTGTCATCGCTCCCAGCATCACCAGAGCCAGGCGGCCTACCGGCACCTGGGTAACATCGGCCTCGGCGAGGGTGGCCACCAACATGGCGGGAAACAGCAGGAAATAGATCAGGCGCTCCATCTGTGGCCAGAAATCATCTCCCGGCTGGCGCCAATACCCCAGGGCCGCTCCCAACAGGATCAACAGGAACAATGGCCCCAGCGCGCCGGTCACCTCCGCCATTTTATTTCTCCTCTACCTGCGACAACCCTCCACAGGGGCACGCCATCGAATGCTGTTACCATGGCCGTATCCTTCCGTCTAAGTGATAGATGACATTCTGCCATGAACTCGACTTCGGAATCCGCCGATCCCTCTTCAGGCTTCCCCATCCTGCGGGTGTTGACCCTGATGACCTGCATCGCGCTCGCCGCTTGCGGCTGGTACTTGCTTTCTCATCTGGTACGCGGCGATGAGGAAGTGACCTGGTTTGCCGCTCCGGCAGACTGCAACCTGCATGAAGCGCCCTGCTCGGCCGCACTCGGCGAACATGGCCGTGTCACACTCGGTATCGACGTGAGAGGGCATATCGAGGCGTTGCAGCTGCTCCCCTTGAACGTCCACCTGGACGGTATCGAGGCCGACTCGGCAGAAGTGGATTTCATCGGCCGCGAAATGGATATGGGCCTGCACCGGTTCCCGTTGACGGCTCGTTCCAGCCAGACGTTTGCCGGTATCGGCCAGGTGGGAATCTGCACTCAGGAGGTGATGCCGTGGCGGGCGAGGGTGATTATTGATACGCCACAAGGCAAGATGGGAAGCTGGTTCGACTTTGACGTAACCCGGAGCTGACGATGTCACGAAAAATGCTAGGGATCGGCGTCGCCATCGTGCTGGTGCTCACCGTGCTCAGCGCCATCGTCTGGTACCAGTACCAGGCAGCCGGCTCATCCCGCGATGCCATTGCCGGGGGGCCGGTGGAGCTGCCCTCCACTCAGGGCGAGTTTTCACTGAGCCAGCTGGAGGAAGACCAGATCGCCATCCTCTCGTTCGGCTACACTCATTGCCCCGATGTCTGCCCCATGACTCAGGGAGTCAAGCGGCAAGCCTTGCAGCAACTCGATGCGCGCCAGCGCCGACGCGTGGTGCCGGTAATGGTCTCGGTCGACCCGCAACGCGATACGCTGGAGCGCCTCAAGCAGTATATGGGATTCTTCGGTGACGAATTCATCGCTGTCACCGGCACCTCCACCCAGCTAGAAGAACTTGCCGAGCGCTACGGCGTGATCTGGCGGCGAGTGGAGAATCCCGATTCCGCCATGGAGTACACCATCGATCACAGCTCGTCGCTCTATCTGGTCGACCGGGAGGGGAATATCCTGCAACGAGTCCTTTACTCCCCTACACCCCATGCCCTGACTTCCGCCCTGCAAGAAGTGCTCTAGATCCTCTGGACTGGAAGTGTTACTAGTCCTGGAGCCGCTGGAGCATCTGCATCAGGGCGCCTGTCTGGGTGCCGTCCCGTGTATCGTGTAACGGATTGAGCTGCCAGGAGCTCTCGGCAAACCCCCACCAGTCCCAGCATCCCTGGGGGTTGGCCATGCTACTGGTTGCTTGAGGGTACAGCACCAGCTGCTGGTGGCGATCGGCCCAGCGGTTGATACCGCTATGGCGAATAAAGGTATCGCCGATCTGGTCATGGCTCATCTGGCAGCCGTGCAGCGCCAGCGTGACACCGCAACCGCCCTCCGCGCATCCTTGCGGGACGTAGAGATAACCCTCGTCGGCCAGTCCCTTGGCATCGAAATCGCTCTGGTCGAACCGCACCAGCTCACCCTCGGCGGGCGCATCGGTTGCGGCTGTTTCGGCGTCGGGATGCAGCCAGTCCAGCATCTCCTGCGCCAGTTCCAGATCGCAAGCCAGAACATGGCTATCGCCCCCCTGTCGGCAATCCGCCAGGTCCTGCGGCGACGTAGCGGCGCTTCGGGTCAGATTGACCGGCCATCCATGTCCCGCTTCCTCGGAGGTTGTCGCCTTGAGCTGCTCAGGGTCGTCCAGCCAACGAAGGAACTGCTCAGCGAGTCGCTCGCCGAGCGCCGGATCGATGACCTCATCCTCCTGGCCGTGCCAGGTAAAGACGCGCAGATCACCCAGCGCTTCGGTACTGCCGACCTGGTCGCGCTTCAGGTAATCCCGGCGGCGCGATTCCAGCTCATCGAGTTCGGGAAGCCCACGCCGGGTCATCATGCACTGGTTCAAGGCCAGGCTAAGCGCTCCCTGAGCGCATCCCCAGGGGCCGGCGGCAACAATGCCCAGCCCCTGGAAGTGTTCCGGCCAGGCCACGGCGAGCTGCGCCGCCATGTATCCCCCCGAGGAGACACCCACCACGCTCACCTGCTCGGTGGACGCCGCCAGGGTCGGCAAGGCGACGGCTTCTGCCTCGGCATCCTCGGCGCTTGCCTGCAGCACTACCCCCAAGCTCATGCCGATACCCAGCATCACCTTTGATGAGTGCTTCATGAGCGTTACTCGACGTCCAGCAGTTCCACCCGGAACGTCAGAGTCTCGTTGGGTCCGATGGGGCCTTGGCCTCGCTCGCCGTAAGCCAGGTCCGCCGGGATATAGATCATCCAGCTGTCACCCACGCTCATCAGTTGCAGAGCTTCCTGCCAGCCTTCGATGACTTGACTGACCTGGAAGCTGACCGGCTTGCCGCGCTCGAAGGAGCTGTCGAAGACGGTACCGTCAAGCAGCATGCCTTCGTAATTGACCTCGACGGTATCTTCCGCACCCGGCGTTGCGCCATCGCCGGATTCGATGACTTCGTACTGCAGCCCCGATTCGGTCTCGGTCACTTCGTCACGCTCGGCATTCTCGGCCAGAAAGGCTTCGCCCTCTCGCTGATTGGCCTGGGCCTGCTCTTGTGCTTGCGCCTGCTGGGCTTCCATCGAGCGTTGCTGGAAGGCCATCAGCGCTTCGGTCATCTGCTCTTCGTCGAGTGCGATCTCATTGTCTTCGAAGACGTCGCGCATGCCTTGGGTGAAGGTATCGATATCCAGATCGTCCATGTCCGCCTTCATGCTCTCGCCAAGGGTCACCCCAAGGCTGTAGGCAAGACGCTCCTGCTCGGTTTCCGGTGCCGCCACTACCCAGGGTGCTACAACTAGCAAGCTGGCCATTGCCGAAGTCGTCAGTAATCTTTTCATTGCTGAACCTTAACCAGAAGGCGCCAAGCGCCGGTAAATGGGTAAAACGTGATACATGCTTTCAAAGAAGCCTAACACCGGCGGGCCGAGGCTGCATCCGCCTCGGCCCGCCGGTGTGATTTACGACAATACAGACAGCGTAATAGTTTAGCCTCGCTGCCAAGTCATACCACTAAGGTCGGGCAGTGCGCCGCACCAGCCACGCGCTGAGCGACACTCCCCAACAGCAGGCTTTTTTCGCCGTTGGTGCCCTGGGCGCCGATCACGATCAAGTCGCATTCACGCTTGCGCGCAAAACGAACGATGGTCCGCGATGGCCGCCCTCCCTTGACGAACGCTCTCACGCAGCTGGAATCCATCCCCAGCTCGATGGCGTTGGACTTGGCATGGACGGCGATTTCCGTGGCGTACTCTTTCAAGGCATCGTCCGGCAGGTCGAGCCTGTCGGGTCGAACCATCGATAACGAGGCCTCGAGTAGGCTGTGATGCTTGAACACACACAGCAGGTAAAGCTCGGCACCGGTCAGCAGATGCAGTCCCACGGCCTTTTCCAACGCCTTGAGGGCGCCCTTGGAACCATCTACCGGCACCAGTATGCGATGAAACATAACTCTCTCCTTGCAGACGCTTAGCGGAAGGCCACATCACGCAGGAAAAGCGCAATCTGCGGGAACATGATCAGCAGCGCAGCCGCCAGGATCAACATGAAGATAAAGGGAGGTGTTCCCCTGATGATTTCCCAGTAGGGCCGCTTGAAGATGGCGATCGCCGTGAAGATGTCACAGCCGAACGGCGGCGTTGCCGAGCCAATCGCCACCTGCAGGGTAATCAGGATACCCACCAGGACCGGGTCGAGGCCGGTGGCGGCGATGGCCGGCGCGAAGATCGGCGTCAGTACCAGTATCACCACGATCGGGTCGACGAACATGCACGCCACGAAAAACGAGATGCAGATGGCGATCAAAACGCCAGTGGGGCCGGCTTCGTTGACCCCGACCGCCTCCAGTATTGCCTGTGGAATCTGGGCGAAGGAGATGATCCACGAGAAGCCGTTACCCACGGCCACCAGGATGAAGACCACAGCAGTGATCAACCCTGTCGACTTGGCGATGGCGTAGATGTGGTTGACCTTCAAAGAGCGGAACACCACGAACTCGAGCAGGATCGCATACAACACGCAGGCGGCGGCGGCCTCGGTAGGGCTGAAGATACCGCCGTAGATACCGCCGACAATGATTACCGGGAAACCCAGCGGCCATAACGCCAAGCGAACCGCGCTCATGCGCTCCTTCCAGCTCGCCTTGGCTTCGGTGGGCACATCGCGAATCACGGCGTAGAGCACGCAATAGGTGGAGAACATCAGCAGGATCAACAGGCCCGGCCCGATACCGGCGATGAACAACTCGCCGATCGAGGTGCCCGAGATGACCCCGTAGATGATCATGCCGATACTGGGTGGAATCAAGAATGCAATGTCGCTTGCATTGATGATGAGTGCCAGTGTGAAAGAGTCGGAATATCCCGCCTTGAGCATGCGCGGGCGCAGCGGCGAACCCACCGCTACCACCGTCGCCTGGGTGGAACCGGACACCGCCCCGAACAGCGTACACGATGCCGCGGTGCTCACTGCCAGGCCGCCTTTCACATGGCCGATGAAGGACATCACCATGTTGATCAGGCGCTCGGCGGACTGCCCGCGCGTCATGATGTCCGCCGCCAGGATAAACATCGGCACCGCAATCAGCGAGGCCGGGCGGATCCCCGCCATCATCTGCTGGATCAAGGTATCCATCTGGCCGAAGCCGTTGAACATCATGTAGAAGCCGATGACCGCCGCGGTAATGAGCGGAATCATCATCGGAAAGCCCAGCAGCAGCAGGGCTATCATGGTCACTACCATTATTGTGGTCATGTACGTTCCCCTTGGGCACCGCGCCCTACGTCAGACTTCTGTTTCCGTGTCCTTGTAACCATCCACCACACCGGTCGAGAGGTAGACATCCCTCGATGTGAAGTTCTTGACCGCCGTCAGCAGGTACTGGATGGCCGTGATCAGAAAACCCAGCGGAACCCACAGGTAGATGATCCAGATAGGCAGGCCGAGTGACGGCAATACGCGTCCCTTGCTGTATAGATCGAGGATGTAAATGATCGAGTAGTAAAGCAGAAAGAACATCACCAGTGAGGTGAACAAGGCAATTACGATCATCAATGCCTTGCGACCACCGGTTGGTAGGGCATCGTAGATGGCCGACATGCGAATGTGGCGCCCATGGCGTGCGGCATAGCCGATCCCGGCGAATGTGATCATGATGATCAGAATGCGATTGAGTTCTCCCGAGAACATGATGCTGTTACCGAATACGAAGCGCGCAATCACGTTGAGCACCGTGTTGAACGCCATCAACAACACGCCCACCGCCAGGATCACCGATTCGAGCTTGCTGATGGCGGTGTCGATCACTCCCAGAATCCCCGGCAACCCGGAGCGGTAATTCTTTTCGGACTCTTCTTCACTCATGTTCGAACCCCCAGTCATAACCAACAAATAAGGGGGCAGCCTGGCTGCCCCCTTGGGTGATCAATCAAATGCACCGATAACGGTACACAAGCCGATTATCACTCGTTGGTCACGGCTTCCAGATCATCCTTGAACTGCTCGAGCAGTTCCTTGCCGCGGTCTCCGGTCATTTCAAGGAACCTCTCTTCGACCTGCGGAGCACGATCGCGGAAGGCCTGAATCTGTTCTTCGTCAAGACGCGTCACGGTCACTTCATCGGAAGCTTCCTGGATCTTCTCGAGGGATTCCTCGGCCAGACCCTTGATGTGCTCGATGGTGTGATCGTAAGCGGCTTCGGACGCTTCCTTGACCAGCTCCTGGTCTTCGTCGGAAAGGCCTTCGTAGAAGTCCTGGTTAGCCATCATCGCGGTGGTGAACCAGCCATGACCGGTAAAGGTCAGGTGCGGTGAAACTTCGTACAGACCGCCGGATTCGATCCAGAAGATCGGGTTTTCCTGGCCATCGATGATGCCGGTCTGCAAGCCACCGTACACTTCGCCCCACGGCAGCGGTGTCGGCGTCGCGCCGAAGGCGTCGTAGGTTTCCGACAGCAGCGGGTTGGTCATGGTGCGGATCTTCTTGTTGTTCAGATCCTCCGGTGAGCTGATCGGCTCATCGGTGGTGATAACCATCTCGCCTTCGGGGTACATCTTCAGCAGTTCCAGCCCTTGCTCGGCGTAGAGCTCGGGGAACATCTCGTTGATGGCCTTGCTCTCGTCGAAGAACTTGAGAACGGTCTCTTCGTCAGTGGGAAGCAGGTAGGGAATGAAGAAGATCTGCGCTTCGGGAATCAGCGAGCCGGTGAAACCGGGCGACTGGTTGACGAACTGAAGAATGCCGTTCTGGGTCTGCTCCATGATGTCGTCGGACTCACCCAGCTCACCGAAGCGGTAGACCTGAACCGTGTGATCGGAATTTTCTTCGATGTAATCCTTGAAGGCGATGGCGAACACGTCCTGTACGTCGCCTTCGTATTCTTCGTGGGCATAGCGCCAGTTGTCCGCTTGAGCGGCAGCCGACATACCCACCATGAGTGCGCCGATACTAGCGCCTGTCAGTAACTTGCTTGCCTTCATGCGTTGTTCCCCTTGCAGTAGTAAACGCGTCATCAAGGACGCAATCGCCAACTGAAACCAGCGTTGTCGCAACGCCTGACCGACTCTTTCGTACCGACTCTTCTGTACATGAAGCTCAAGCAGCATGGAAACGCTAAACGCTCATTCGCCCAGCAACCTGTACGGAAGAAACCGTGAGTCATTTCAAAAAGCAGGTGATTTTCAGGCTAGCGCGGTAATTTCAAGGGGTCAAGCTGGCGCACCAAAGCGTCCCAAGCGGAATTAGCGGTACGATCAAGGGTTCTCTGGTGACCCACAGACCCAGGAAGTTGCGGCGAAAATAGCTGATTTTGCAGCCAATACGACGCGTTCTGTTGGGTAACGGCAATGTCCATCAGCCGCGATGCTGGCTCTTTCGACTCCCAGACCCACGCTTGCCAACGTTGAAGCGTTACACGCTCGGCTTGCAGTTCGGCATCCTTCAAGGTGCTGCGCAACCTGCCCACATCAGCATCGCGTTGCGCCAGCTCCTTGAGTTGTCGGCGCAGGGTCCTCACCATTTGGGTCACGTCACGCTGCCACGCGTTCTGCGACTCGCGTATTGCCGACAAGGCCTCCTGACGTGCCGCCAATCCATGGCCAAAGAGCCAGCAATGGAAGAGCAGTTCGCATACATCGACCTCCTGTTCTTCCTGCAACCGCAAGCAAGCCGTCTCGACGCCGGGGCTAGCATAGAAACCCAGCGCGAAATCCCATAGCGGTCTCTGCTTCAAATACGCCAATCGGGTAGAATCCAGCATCGTATTACCTTTTTTCGGGAGCCTGCATGATCGCACTGCGTCAAGTCGCCCTGCAACGCGGCACTCAGCCGTTACTGGACGCCGCCGACCTTACCCTGCACGATGGCGTCAAGACCGGCATCATCGGTGCCAACGGCACCGGCAAGTCCAGCTTGTTCAAGCTGCTGCTGGGCGAGATCGGCCCTGACCGTGGCGATGTGGAACTTAGCGGCGGGCAGCGCATCGCCCATATGGCGCAGGAAGTGGAGTCTCTCGAGCGCGCCATCATCGACTACGTGCTGGATGGCGACCAAGCGCTGCGCGAGGCGGAGACCGCCCTCGAGCAGGCGCGTGATAACCATGATGCCCATCGCGAAGCCGAGCTGCACGGGCTGATAGAAACCCTGGACGGCTATCGCGCCCGGTCCCGTGCCGCCCAGCTGCTGGTCGGGCTGGGTTTCGTCCAGGCCGACCTGACGCGGCCGCTTTCCGATTTTTCCGGCGGTTGGCGCATGCGGGTCAACCTGGCCCGCACCCTGTTCATGCCGTCTGACCTGCTGCTGCTGGACGAACCCACCAACCACCTGGACCTGGATGCCCTGCTCTGGCTCGAGCAGTGGCTGACCCGCTATCCCGGAACCTTGCTGCTGATTTCCCACGACCGCGACTTCCTCGATGCGGTGTGCGATCACATCGTCCATGTTCATCAGCGCCAGCTCACGCTGTATCGCGGCAATTATTCGCGTTTCGAACGCACCCGGGCGGAAAAGCTCGCCCTGCAACAGGCGGAAGCCGCCAAGCAGCAGGCCCGGCGCGAGGAGATCGAACGTTTCGTGGCACGCTTCAAGGCCCAGGCGACCAAGGCGCGCCAGGCACAAAGTCGGATCAAGATGCTAGAACGCATGGGCACCATCGCCGTGGCCCATGTCGATTCTCCCTTTCACTTCACCCTGCCCACCTCGGACAAGACCTCGCATCCCCTGCTGGTGCTGGATAATGCCCGCCTCGGCTACCACAACGACACAGGCGAACCACGACCCCAGCTGGAAAACGTCAAGCTCACTCTGCTCCCCGGCCAGCGTATCGGCCTGCTGGGTCCCAATGGCGCGGGCAAGTCCACCTTGATCAAGTCGTTGACCGGCGACCTGGCGCTGCTCGACGGCAAGCGAGTTCCCGGCGAACACCTGCGCATCGGCTACTTCGCCCAGCACCAACTCGAAAGCCTGGACCTGACCACGACCCCTTTCGTCCATGTGCAGCGGCTCTCGCCGGCCGCCAGCGACCAGGAAATCCGCAACTTCCTGGGCGGCTTCGGCTTTTACGGCGACGACGCCTTCGGCCAGGTGGCAACCTTTTCAGGGGGAGAGAAGGCCCGCCTGGCCCTGGCGCTGGTAGCCTGGCTGAAGCCCAACCTGTTGCTGCTGGACGAGCCTACCAACCACCTCGACCTGGAAATGCGCGAAGCCCTGACGGAAGCCTTGGCCAGCTTCGAAGGCACCGTGATCCTGGTATCGCACGACCGCCACCTGCTGCGCGCCACGGTGGATGAATTCTGGCGCGTGGCCGACCACCGCGTGGAACCCTTCGATGGCGACCTGGAGGATTACCGCGCCTGGCTGAAAGCCCGTCTGGAAAGCGAACGCCGCGAGAATCGCAGCGAGAAGGCCGAACGCCAATCGCGGCAGGAGGGAGGCGATAACCGCGATACCCGCAAGGCGGCGCGACGGGCCGCGGCCGAGCTGCGCGAAAAGCTGCGCCCGCTGAAGCGGGAGCGCGACAAGGCCGAGCGCGAGATGGAGAAAACCCAGCAGGCACTGGCCGAGGTGGAAGAGCGCCTGGCCGACGCCGAGCTCTATACCGACCCGGCGCGCAAGGAGGAGATGACCCGAGAGCTTGGCCGTCAGGGAGAATTGAAAACCCGCCTGGAAGCAGTCGAACAGCAGTGGCTGGCGGCGGAAGAGGCTCTCGAGACCATGCAGGCCGAAGAGAGCCAGGAGCAGTAGTGAACCGTCTCACGTCTGCAGCATGAACGTCACCGGGCCGTCGTTGGTCAGCGATACCTGCATATTGGCGCCGAATTCGCCTTGGGCGACATGCGGCCAGGCATCGGTGGCCTGCCGCACCAGGTAAGCGAACAGTCGCTCGCCCTCTTCCGGAGCAGCAGCGCTGGAGAACCCCGGTCGCAACCCCTTGTGGGTCTCTGCCGCCAGAGTGAACTGAGACACCAGTAACAAGCCTCCTCCCACCTGCTGGAGGTCGAGATTCATCTTGCCCTCGTCGTCGCTGAATAGCCGGTAGTGCAATAACTTGTGCAGCAGCTTGTCGGCTTTTTGCGTATCGTCACCCCGTTCCACCCCGACCAGTGCCAGCAAGCCATGGTCGATGACTCCCACCGTCCGTCCCGCGACCGTGACTTCCGCATGGCTCACCCGTTGAATAAGCGCCTTCACAGCTGTTCTCCCTAGCAAATCGCCTCAGAGTAGCATGCAGGAAGTGAAGTGAGCCCCGGGCAGGGTTGAAGTATTTACCAGGCGCGGCACAGCATGAGGTCGCAATGCGGCTCGGCCAGGAGCGTGGCGGTAATGTGACTATGGTGGTTGAGCTGACTGCGGCTTCCCATTATCACCAGATCCGGCGTGTCGCGGCGTATATGGCGCATCAAAACTTCGCAGGGCTCGCCCTGCTCCAGCAACAACTCGACTTCCGGCACCCCAGCCAGCTCCTCCATCAAGAGATTCACTTCGTGCTCCAGATGGCTGCGTAACCTGGCCACTTCGTGTTCGCGCCATTTCGCATAATGGGAGAAGGAGCCCAGTTCCCGCTCGCCCGGCAGGTTCCAGGCGTGCAACAAGGTGAGCTTGGCATCGGGAAAGCGTGTCAGGGCTTCACGCAGCGTATGCCTGGCGGTCAGCGAGAAATCTATCGGCACCAGGATATTGTTCCAGTCTTGCGTCGGCAGCTGCGATGCCACCACCACCGGACACGGCGCACCGCGCAGCACGCGCATCAATGTGGTGCCGGCCACCAGGTCCGGCTGGCCCCGTTTACGATGCACCCCGAGCACGATCAGTTGCGCATCACGCTCGTGAGCCTCGCGGATGATTTCAGCGTAGGCGGACCCCGCCACCGTCTTCAGCAGGGTCTTGGGTTCCGGCAAGGCGTAGTCTTCGCGTAGATCCGTGAGGATGGCGGCAATATCTTCCACCACGGCGGTTTCCAGCGTATGCAGCACCCGGCGCGGCAGGTGTTCGTCCAGCACATGCAATGCATCCAACTGGACGCCACCTTCATGGGCCAGACGCACGGCTCGGGCAAAGGCGACACGGTTTTCGGCGGACAAATCGGTGGCAAACAGAACGGCACGAGACATGGCGAAGCGCTCCTGAACGAATTCTCCAGGCACCCACGGCACCGGTGTCCTTCAGCATGGTGGGCGTGAGGAAAGTGCGCAAGGTTTCCCGCCGTGCCGTTTCCACGACGATAGCGCGGGGTTACTACCACCAACCATGAAAATGGTGGACCGGGCCGCGCCCCTTGCCCACGTCCAGCCGCTGCCCGCCTTCAAGCGCGGCGTGCAGCCACTGCTTGGCCGTGCGAATCGACTCGTACACGTCGGATTGGGATTGGGCATCGTTGGGGAGCCGAGCCAGGATGGCGGCGATCGCCGAGGAGAGCGCGCAACCGGTGCCATGCAGGTTGTTGGTGTCGATCCGTGACGCCGGCAGCCACTCGTAACCGGCGGGAGTCGCCAACAGATCGGGACAGGTGGTGCCGCGTAAATGGCCACCCTTCAACACCACATAGGGAGCGCCCAACGCCGTCAGGCCCGGTAGCATGGACTCCATCTGATCGAGAGACGTCGGCGAGGGACTATCCAGCAAAACCGCCGCCTCCGGCAGGTTGGGCGTGATCACGTCCGCCAGCGGGACCAGTACATCGCGCACGGCACGGATACCGGCATCGTCCACCAGAATATCGCCGCTCTTGGCTACCATCACCGGGTCCAGCACGATCCAGCGGGGACGGCGAGCCTTGAGTACCTCGGCGATCACATCCGCCACCTCGCGGCTGGCCACCATGCCGATCTTCACCGCATCGAGGCTGACATCATCCAGCAAGTGCTCGAGCTGCTCGCGGATGGCTTGCGGCGCCACCGGATACACGCTGGCAACGCTGCAGGTATTTTGCGCGATCACCGCGGTAATGACATTGGTGCCATACACACCGAGCGCGGAAAACGTCTTCAGATCGCCCTGCAGGCCGGCGCCGCCCGACGGGTCGGAGCCGGCAATGGTCAGTACCTTGGCAATACGCGACATGACAATCTCCTAGATAACTGAGCTCTAGATGACCGAATCCTGGATGACCGAGCCCTTAGATGACCGAGGGCAACCAAGTGGCCAACGCAGGAAACAGTGCCAGCGCCAGCAGCATGGCCAACTGCAGCAGGATGTATGGAATGACTCCCTTGTAGATGGCCGTGGTAGGCACCGACTCCGGCGTTACCCCGCGCAGATAGAACAGCGCAAAACCGAACGGTGGGGTCAAAAACGAGGTCTGCAGGTTCACGGCGATCATGATGCCGAGCCAGATCGGATCGATACCCATCGCCAGCAGCACTGGACCCACGATCGGCACCACCACGAAGGTGATCTCGATGAAGTCGAGGATGAAGCCGAGCAGGAAGATCACCAGCATCACGATCAGGGTCGCGCCCACCACGCCGCCGGGCATGGCTTCGAACAGCTCGGTCACCAGCTCCTCGCCGCCATAGGCGCGAAATACCAGCGAGAACAGCGCCGCCCCGATCAGGATCAGAAAGACCATGCTGGTCACCTGAGCGGTGGAACGTACGGCATCGCGCAACATGGCGACACTCATGCGTCGATTGGCGGCAGCCAGCACCAGGGCGCCGAAGGCACCTACCGCCGAGGCTTCGGTCGGTGTGGCAAAACCACCCAGAATGGAACCCAGCACCGCAACGATCAGCAACACCGGTGGTAACAGCCCTTTCAACAACAGCGGCCACAGGCTGCCGCTATGCCCCAGCTCGGCCATCAACGCCTCGCGGTCGGCGGGAGGCGCCAGGCTGGGCTTGAGCCAGGCCACTATCAGCACATAGATGATGTAGGCGACCACCAGCAGGATGCCGGGCACCAGGGCGCCGATGAAAAGATCACCGACGGACAGTGTCTTGGGGCTCCAGACACCCATGGAGAGTTGCGCCTGCTGATAGGCGCTGGACAGTACATCCCCCAGCAGCACCAGAGCAATGGAGGGCGGAATGATCTGGCCCAGGGTGCCGGTGGCGCAAATGGTGCCGGTCGCCAGCGCGGGGGAGTAGCCCCGCTTGAGCATGGTCGGCAGCGAAAGCAACCCCATGGTGACCACGGTGGCGCCGACGATACCAGTGGAGGCCGCCAGCAGCATGCCCACCAGTATCACCGCGATTCCCAGACCGCCGCGCAGAGCGCCGAAAACCAGCGCCATGGCGTCCAGCAGCGTCTCCGCCACCCGCGACTTCTCAAGCAGCACCCCCATCAGCACGAAAAGGGGCACCGCCAGAAGGGTCTGGTTGGTCATGATGCCGTAGAGCCGATTAGGCATGGCACTCATCATGCGCGGCTCGAAGGGCACGACCACACCCATCGACTGCAACAACAACCCGAGACCGGCAAATGCCAGTGCCGTGCCCGCCAGTGACAGGGCTACCGGATAGCCCAGAATCAGTACTGCGCAAACGGTCAGGAAGAGAGCCAGGGGCATGAATTCAAGCAGCGTTGCCAACACTAGACCATCTCCTCGTGGGCGGGCTCGTTACCCGGTACCAGTCCGCGTATACGCATCACCTGGCGTATCAGCTGCGCAACGGCCTGGATCAGCAACAGCACTACCATGGCCAAAATCAAGCTTTTCAGCACGAACACGCCGGGAATACCGCCGTCCGGCGAACGCTCCTGGATATGCCAGCTGGTCATCACATAGGCAAAGCTGGAAACGCCGATGAAGAGCATCACCGGCAGTAGCAGAAACAGCGTGCCCAGCAGGTCGATCCAGGCTCGTCCCTTGTCCGACAGGCGCCGGTAAAAGATATCCACTCGCACATGCCCGTCATGACGCAGCGTCCAGGCGGCACCCAGCATGAACACCGCCGCGTGCATGTACATCACCGACTCCTGCATCACAATGCTATTGATTCCAATCACATAGCGCATCACCACAATAGCGAATTGCACTACCATCATGACCAGTACCAGCCAGGAAATGGCGCGACCAACGAGTTCAGTCACTCGGTCCAGCCACCTCAGCAGGCGGGGTTCGCGTGGGTTGGCATGCATGAGACTTACCTGCAAAAGAAAAACGGCCCCGAATCATCGCCGATTCCGGGCCGAACGTCATCCCCCATCCCCGCACCGACAGGAAAGAGAGAGGTAAAAAGTCAGCCTTTTTCCTTAACGGCAAGAGGCGAGGCCAGGTTCGCCAGACACGCCTGGGGCAACTTGACATCGATGGCGATGGGCAAGTGGTCGGAAAACAGATGGTCGAGTACGCGTACGTTATCGGCATGCAG
The DNA here is from genome assembly GCF_039691755.1 of Halomonas sp. Bachu 37. Lineage (NCBI taxonomy): Bacteria > Pseudomonadati > Pseudomonadota > Gammaproteobacteria > Oceanospirillales > Halomonadaceae > Halomonas > Halomonas kashgarensis. The sequence continues at coordinate 3,327,809 of NZ_CP137552.1, forward strand.
TGATTCCGACAGCAGGATGTGATCCAGTGCCCGTCGCGGCTGCCAGGATGGATAGCTCAGCAAGGGCTTGACCGGATGCAGGGGCAGTGACGTGCTGAAACGCTCATGAGCATGCAATTGATCCTGCGTACAGTTGAGATCCCCCATCACCACGACATGGCGCAGCGGCTGGATGATCTCGCTGAGGTAGTTCAACTGCCTCACCCGGCCTCGATGGCTTAGCGCCAGGTGAGCCACAAAAATATGCAGGGCGTCGGGGCCTTCCCCATAACACGCATGAATGGCACCGCGACCGGGAAGCGTTCCCGGCAGGCGATACTCCTCGATACGGGTGGGAGAGAGACGTGAAAGCAGGCCGTTGCTGTGCTGGGCGACTCGCCCCAGATTGCGGTTGAGCTGCTGAAAATGGTGGGGAAACCCGGCTCGGGTGGCCAGGTATTCGACCTGGTTGACGCGGCTGGAACGAAAGCTCCCGCCATCCACTTCCTGAAGGCCGACGATATCGAACCTGCCGAGCACCTCACCCATCATGTCCAGGCGCTGGAGCCGTCGTGGGTGCGGCAGAAAGTGCTGCCAGCTGCGGGTCAGATAATGATGGTAGGCGGAAGTCTGGATGCCGACCTGCAGGTTGAAGGTCAACAGCCGCAAATGACCGCTATCCAGCAACGGCACTTTGGCATCCAGACGACTCATTGTTTCAAACCACCTCGTTATCCAGCCGTTTCATTTATCTATACGAGCTATTTCAAACGACTTATTTCAACCGACTTATTTCAAGCGGTTATTTAAAATAGGCTATTCATTACTCACGTTCGCTGCGCACGCGTTCGACCAGCGTTTCGGCAATACGCGGCATGTTGTCCAGACTACCGGCGCTGCTCGGCGTCACCACGTAACGACCATCGACGATCAGGGCGGGCACGCCCATCAGGCGCATGTCACGCATGCGGCTGTTGGCCTGGTTGACCTGGCTGCGTACATTGAACGCTCCCAAGGCTTCCTGCGCTTGCTCTTCGCTGACGCCGTAGTTGCTGAAGAATTCCGCCAGCTCATCCTCTTGGGTCAGCGAGCGGCCCTCTTCGTGAATGGCGTGGAAGAAGTCGGCGTGCAACTCGTCGAGGATACCCAGCTCCTTGGCAGCGTAGAAGGCGCCGGCGTGCTTGTTCCAGTCGCCACCCATGGTGGCCGGAAGACGCTGGAAAGCGACGTCGTCGGGCTGCTCGGCCACCCAGGCGTTAAGCGGCTCTTCCAGGTTGTAGCAGTGCGGGCAGCCGTACCAGAAGGCTTCGGTAACCTCGATCTTGCCATCCTCGACCTGAGTTTCCACCGGTTCCTTGAGCAGCGTGTAGTGCTCGCCCTCGACCAGTTCCGTGGCCCCGGCCAGGGTAGATAGGCTCAGACCGGCAATCGCTATCATTAACGTCTTGAACATAAATCGATTCTCCATGGGAAGCGAGCTTGGGACACTCCTCGCCGGGCAAGGTTCCATGAATACGCAGGCCGGGGTCGGCTTTCGCCTCTCCGGCCTGCAGGTCCAGACACGGCCTATCACGCCACGCTGCGGTCCGGAGGCTCAGTGCGGCTCCGACAACTCAGTGCAGCCCCAACAAATAGTTGGCTACGGCCTGCATATCCGCATCGCTCATCTGAGAGGCGATATCGCGCATGATACTGTTGGGATCATTGGCGCGCTCCCCGGCGGCAAAATCTTGCAGCGTGGCCACGGTGTAATCCACATACTGACCGGATAGTGCCGGATACACGGCGGTCCCGATACCCTGGCCCGTGGGCGTGTGGCAGGCGGAGCAGGCCGGAATGCCCTTGCTCATGTCGCCGGCGCGAAAGAGCGTCTCGCCACGCGCCAACAGCTCGGCGTCATCCTCGGCCTGCCCCAGGTTGGCATCCTGGTTGGCGAAATAGGCCGCCACGTCCCAGGCATCCTGGTCGCTGTAATCGGACACGATGGCGGTCATTTCCGGCACGACGCGCTCACCGTCGCGAATCTCTATCAACTGCTTGGCGATATAGGACATCTGCTGGCCGGCGATGTGCGGAAACGCCGGCGAGGGGCTGATGCCTTGCTGGCCGTGACAGGCCGAACAGACTTGAGCTTTCTCCTGCCCCGCCGCTGCATCCGCATCGGCTTCGAGGTCAGCGTGGGCGGTGCCAACGGCACCCATGGTAATTGCCAGGCTTGCCAGTAACTTTCTCATTGCTAGTCCACTATGCCGTTTGGTTATTGACTGGTACGCATCCCGGGCGCCGCCCAATGTTAAGCAAATTATCGGCTCACCAAGCTATCGGTTCACCAAGCCATCGGTTCACTAAACTATCAAGGCTGGGTTGGCACCGCCGAACAGGCGACCCCTTACGGGTGTTCGCTGTCGGCCAGAGCGCGATGGTACACTAGCGCCCCAGGTCGCAGATATAAAACCCTTGCATTATAACGAATCAGCACGGCGGCGGGAATGCAACTCCCGGCCTGCTTTCGTGATGAGCGCTATACTCCCTGCCACAAAACGCCGCACCAGAAGCCGGTTTGTGGGTCTATACCCTTTGGTTTCATCACTTCCAGGATCGTTTCATGCCGTCAAACACACCCGCCGACACATCGATACCACGATTGAACTACCCTACCGCGCGTTTTCTGATCAGCGCACCTACGCTCGCTCTGTGCCCTGAGGATACCGGCGCCGAAATCGCCTTCGCCGGCCGTTCCAACGCGGGAAAGTCCAGTGCCATCAACGCGCTGACACAGCAGAACAGCCTGGCACGGACTTCCCGGACCCCGGGGCGTACCCAGTTGATCAACTTCTTCACTGTCGCCAACGATTCGGCTCTGCGGTTAGTCGATCTTCCCGGCTACGGCTATGCCAAGGTACCCGAAGCGGTGAAGCTGGAGTGGCAGCACCACCTCTCCGAATATCTGCGCGAGCGTTACAGCCTGCGTGGCCTCGTCCTGCTGATGGATGTTCGACATCCGCTGACCGAATTCGACCAGATGATGCTGGGTTTCGCCGACCAACGTAACATGCCGGTGCATATTCTGCTCACCAAGGCCGACAAACTTAAAAACGGAGCCGCCAAGAACGCCCTGCAACAGGTACGCAGTCGTCTGCGCGAATGGGAAGATCTGGTTTCCGTGCAGCTATTTTCCTCACTCAAGCGTGACGGCGTGGATACACTCTCCCGGCGTCTCGATCAGTGGTTTGCTCCGCCAATCGAGTGACTCGTCTCAGTGACTCGCTCGAGCAGAGCGGGTAGCTGGCGTATATGCGCCAGCCGATGAACCCCCGCCGGCAAGGCCCGAGGTGCCACGTCTTCCGGGGCGATCCATACCGCCTGCATACCCAACTGCTGGGCAGGAAGAATATCCTCATGCCAGGAATCTCCCACGTGCATGGCGCGCTCCGGTGCCACGTCAAGTCGTGATAGCGCGGTGAGAAATGCCTTGGGGTCGGGCTTGGGCGCGAGTATCTCGCCAGCGGCGATAGCCACCGAAAAATAGGCAGCCAGCGGCTGACGCCCGAGGTGAATGTTGCCGTTGGTGATGGCCGCCAGCCGGTAACGCTCCCCCAGGGCTGCCAGCAATCCGGCCGCTTCGGGATGAGGAGTGACCTGAACGCGCAGGCGGTGGAACTCGTTCATTGCCGCAGCGGCCCAGAGAATCGCGGCGCTGCGCGGCAGGCCATACGCTTCCAGTTGGGCTTCGAGTGCGCGCAGCCGCAGCCAGGTGAAGTCGCCGCGCCGCTCGGGTACTTCCACGGCAATTCGCTGGCGACGCTGCAGGTAATCCGCCATCCCCTCGGCCTGGCCAAGCGCCAGCGGCGGCTCCCGGCGTGTCGAGCGCCAGGCGCCCAGCGCCTCCAGCAGCCAGGCATAGTGCCCCTCTTCGGTGCGCAGCATGACGCCGCTGTTGTCCCACAGCGTATCGTCCAGATCGAAGGTCAAGGCTTGCAGACGGGACATCACGGCTCTCGGTTTTCTCGGGATTGTCGTTTGGCACGAGGGTGGGCGCTATCGTAGCTGGTCGCCAGGTGCTGCCAGTCGAGCCGGGTATAAACCTGCGTGGTGGCCAGGTTGGCATGGCCCAGCAGCTCCTGAACCGCACGTAGATCCTGGCTCGACTCCAGCAAATGGCTGGCAAACGAGTGGCGCAGGCGGTGCGGATGCAGATGTTCCGGCAAGCCACGTACCACCGCCAGTTGCGCCAGGCGCTTCTGGATCGCCCGATGGCCCAGGCGATTCCCCCGCGCGCCGACGAACAGCGCGGTTTCATCGGCCGCGGCCAGTTGACCCCGTACCGCCTGCCACTGCGCCAGTGCCGCCTGAGCCCGACGGCCCACAGGGACCTGGCGCGGCTTGGCACCCTTGCCTATCACGCGTACCTGCTGGTGGTGAACGGCATGAATGTCCAGCGAGGCGAGCTCAGCCAGGCGCAGGCCGCTGGAGTAGAGCAACTCCAGCATGGCCTGATCACGGATCGCCAGGGGCGAACCGTCATGAGGGGTATCCAGAAACTGGTTGAGCTGGTCGATATCCAGCGGGCGAGGAAGATGGCTTGGCTGACGTGGGGTACGCAGCAGCGACACCGGATTATGGGGCAGGCTCTCTCGCTTCACCAGGTAATCGGCGAAGCGGGAAAGCGCGGCTCGGCGGCGCGCCAGGCTGCGCGGGGCCAGGCCCTTGCTGCGCTGGGCGCCGAGGAACGCACGCAGCAATGGGGTATCCAGCGCCTCGGGCTGCGTCACGTCGCGGCTTTCGGCAAAGGCGCTCAGCGCCTGCAGGTCCTGGCGATAGGCTATCACCGTGGCGGGACTGGCATAGCCGCCCAGCTGCTTGAGGAACGCCTCGATGGCAGCGCTCAGCGCCGTCTCACTCATGGCCGCCAAGACGTGTCAGCAGGCGTGCCACCACATCTCCCAGATATTCGGTAAACAGCGTATCCATGCTGGCACGGTATGTCTCGGGGTCGGGGCTCGCCAACAGTAAAAATCCCAGCGGCTCACCTTCGGCAAGGCGCGTGATGGCACAGGAGCCCGCCTTGCGTGGCGCTTTCACATGAGGCAACAGGCACTTCCAGTCGCTGACGCTGAGCTTCACGCAGCGGCTGGTGCGCCCATCCAGCAAGGCGCCCAAGCGGGCGCTGGCATGCTGATCCAGCACCTGGCGCGGCGGCTGCGGTGGGGTCGGCTCGCTATCGCTCAACGACGCCGGGCACCACAGCGCTACCGCCGATGTGCCGAAATGTTCGCTGAGCTGGGTGGCGAGTGCCTGAGCCAGGGCATCGCGGTCGGGAGCCGCCACCAGCGCCAGCAGCGTCTCACGAAGCCGCCGGTACTGGGCTTCGTTGTGGCGAGCGGACTCCAGCAGATGCTCCAGCCGGCTTTCGGCGGTTTCGGCGCGCTGGCGCAGGTCGATCACCAGGCGCTCCAGCAGCGATATCGCCCCTTGGGTTTCCGGATGCGGCACCGCCAACTGCTGCAGCAAGCCTTCACGCCCGACAAAGAAATCGGGATGTCGGGCCAGCCAGAAGGCCACTTGATCGGGATCCAAGGTCTTGCGTGGCTCGGGGACCGAAGACATTGCCTTACTCCTGTTTTCCACTTAGGCCTGTTTACCACGTGGTCTTATATTCCACTAGGCCTATCAGCTTAACGCGATGCGCCCATCGAACACACGCGTTGCCGGCCCCACCATGATCAACGCCGCTTCCGGATCGGGCCATTCGATCACCAGCTCACCGCCGGGCAGCTGAACGTTGACCGGGCTCTTGAGTAATCCCTGACGAATGCCGCTGGCAACCGCCGCGCAAGCGCCGGTGCCGCAGGCCAGGGTTTCTCCACTGCCACGCTCGAAGACGCGCAAGCGAATGGCATTGGGCGAGACGATCTGCATGAAGCCCACGTTGACCCGCGCTGGAAAACGCGGGTGCGCCTCGATAGCCGCACCCAGACGTGCTACCGGCGCCGTTTCCACGTCATCCACTTGCAGCACCGCGTGCGGGTTGCCCATGGAGACCACACCGACTTCCAGCGTCTCACCGTCTACGTCAAGCTTGTGCAGGGGCTGATCACCGGGCGCCTCGAAAGGCAGTGCCGAGGGAGTAAAGCGGGGACTGCCCATATCCACACGCACCTGGCCGTCGTGCTGTACCGTGAGCGTCAACGGACCACCGGCGGTTTCGACACGGATATCGAGCTTGTGGGTCAGTCGCTGGTCGCGCACGAAGCGGGCGAAACAGCGCGCACCGTTGCCGCAGTTCTCCACTTCACTGCCGTCCGCGTTAAAGATGCGATAACGGAAATCCATCTCCGGGTCGCGGGGTGGCTCGACGATCAGCAGCTGGTCGAAACCGATGCCGAAACGCCGATCGGCCAGGGCGCGAATCTGCTCTTCGCGCAGACGAGCCCGCTGGGTGACGAGATCCACTACCACGAAATCGTTGCCCAGCCCGTGCATCTTGGTGAAGTGCAACAGCATCAGAGCGCTCCCGCCGGCAGCAGCGCTTCACCGGTCCACAGCTCTTCCAGGCGTTCCCGCCTTCGCACCACATGCACCCGGTCGCCATCCACCATCAGCTCCGCCGGACGCGGTCGGCTGTTGTAGTTCGACGCCATCACGAAGCCGTAGGCACCGGCGGAACGCACGGCCAGCAGGTCCCCCTCGCCGATCGCCAGTTCGCGGTCCTTGCCCAGGAAATCGCCGGTCTCGCATACCGGGCCGACCACATCGTAAAGGCCCGTTTGCCGCGCGTTACGGGTATCCACCGGCACGATGGCCTGCCACGCCTGGTAGAGCGAAGGCCGGATCAGGTCGTTCATCCCCGCGTCGACGATGGCGAAATTCTTGGTTTCGCCGGGCTTGAGGAATTCCACCCGGGTCAGCAGCACACCGGCATTGGCGGCGATCGAGCGGCCCGGTTCGAACAGCAACGTCAAGCGTTCGCTGCCCTCCCAACGGGAGAGACGCTCCAGCAGTGCGGTGGCGTAATCGAACGGCTGCGGTGGGCGCTCGTCGCGGTAGGTCACCCCCAGACCGCCACCGAGATCCAGGTGCTCGACGACGATTCCCTGCTCACGCAGGCGATCGAGTAGCGCCAACAGCCGCTCCAGGGCATCCAGGAACGGGGCGGTCTCGGTCAACTGGGAGCCGATATGACAATCCAGGCCCACCACCTTCAAGTGCGGCAGCCGCGCCGCCAGGGCGTACACCTCGAGGGCCTCGTCCACCGCGATCCCGAACTTGTTGTCCTTGAGGCCGGTGGAAATATACGGATGGGTACCGGCATCCACGTCGGGGTTGACCCGCAACGACACTGGCGCCACCCGCCCCAGACGCTCGGCCACCCGGTTCAGCCGCTCGAGTTCCGAGCGCGATTCCACGTTGAAGCACTTGATGCCGACCTCGAGCGCCCGCGCCATCTCAGCTTCCTGTTTGGCCACGCCGGAGAACACCACCTTGGCGGGATCGCCGCCCGCCTTGAGCACACGCTCCAGCTCACCCACGGAAACGATATCGAAGCCCGCCCCCAGGCGCGCCAGTAACCCCAGCACCGCCAGGTTGGAGTTGGCCTTGACCGCGTAGCAGATCAGGTGAGGATGGCCGCCCAAGGCCTCGGTGTAGGCGCGAAAGTGGCGCGCCAGGGTAGCCTTGGAATAGACATAGCACGGCGTCCCGTGGTCGGCGGCGATGCGGGGAAGCGGCACATCCTCCGCATAGAGGACGCCATCGCGATAGTTGAAATGATCCATTCAGGTCTCCTGCTCGGCGGCTGGGCGTTGATCGGCTGGCTCCGGGTCGGGAAGGTAAAGCGGCCCCTTCTGGCCACAGGCCGCCAGCAACATGACCGCCATCGCTAGCGGCGCCACCCTCAGCCAGGCGCGTCTCGGCATCACATCGCCTCCTTCAGCACATTCAGCGCCTCACGGGCACGCTGCGCCGCAGCCCGCACCTGATCGGGCGCGGTACCGCCGATATGATTGCGCGCGGCCACGGAGCCCTCCAGGGTCAGCACCTCGAACACGTCCTGTTCGATGATCGAGGAGAACTGTTTGAGCTCATCGAGCGTCATTTCCGAAAGGTCCTTCTTCTCGCGCAGGCCGAACGCCACGGACTGGCCGACGATCTCGTGGGCATCGCGGAAGGCCACACCCTTGCGCACCAGGTAATCGGCGAGGTCGGTGGCGGTAGAGAAACCACGCCGCGCGGCTTCGTACATGCTGGCCTTCTTGGGTTCGATGGCGGGCACCATGTCGGCGAACGCCTTGAGGCAGTCGCGCACCGTATCGATGGCGTCGAACAGCGGCTCCTTGTCTTCCTGATTGTCCTTGTTGTAGGCCAGCGGCTGGGACTTCATCAGCGTCAAAAGCCCCATCAGGTGGCCGTAGACCCGCCCGGTCTTGCCGCGCACCAGCTCGGGCACGTCGGGATTCTTCTTCTGCGGCATGATCGATGAGCCGGTGCAGAAGCGGTCGGGCAGGTCGATGAAGTCGAACTGGGCGCTGGTCCACAGCACCAGCTCCTCGCTCATGCGCGACAGATGCATCAGCAGGATACTGGCGAAGGAGGTGAATTCGATGGCGAAATCGCGATCGCTCACCGCATCCAGCGAGTTCTCGGCGGGGCGCTCGAAACCCAGCAGCTCGGCGGTGACATGGCGGTCGATGGGATAGGTGGTGCCGGCCAGGGCGGCAGCGCCCAGCGGCAGCACGTTGACACGCTTGCGACAGTCCAAAAGCCGCTCGTGGTCGCGGGCGAGCATCTCCTGCCAGGCCAGCAGGTGGTGGCCGAAGGTGACCGGCTGGGCGGTCTGCAGGTGGGTGAAGCCCGGCATGATGGTGTCGGCTTCGCGGTCGGCAAGCTCGATCATGCCGTCGCGCAGGCGCGCAAGCTCGACCTCGATGACATCGATCTCGTCACGCAGGAACAGGCGAATATCGGTCGCCACCTGGTCGTTGCGCGAGCGGCCGGTGTGCAGCTTCTTGCCGGTGATGCCGATCTTGTCGGTCAGCCGCGCCTCGATATTCATGTGTACGTCTTCCAGCGGCACCGACCACTCGAACTCGCCGCGCTCGATCTCGTCGCGAATCTCGCCAAGCCCGCCGACGATGGCGTCGCGTTCGTCATCCGTCAGCACGCCCACCCGCGCCAGCATGGTGGCGTGGGCGATGGAACCCTGGATATCCTGGCGCGCCAGGCGCTGGTCAAAGCTGACGGAAGCGGTGAAGCGCTCGACGAAGGCATCGGTGGGCTCGCTGAAACGACCGCCCCAGGACTGGTTAGTGGCTTGGCTCATCAGACGGGTATCCTGAAAACAAGGGTCAAAAACAAGACGAATAGTTGACGGAAAGTGTACCAGAGTCCTCTCGGCTCGCGGCAGGCGGTTTCGCTGGAGATTTTACAGCGTGGCCGGGTGCTTTATGATGAGAGGACACAATCATTGACTCGCCGTGTCGGCGGTAATGCCGCGCACAGGGTTCCGGAACGTATCCGGCAAAGGGAGTAACACGTGCAATCCATTACCAAGCTGCGCATTGCCACACGCAAGAGCCAACTCGCCATGTGGCAGGCCGAACACGTCCGCGATCGGCTGATGGCGGCCAACCCCGGCCTGGAGGTCGAACTGGTGCCTCTCTCCACCCGGGGCGACAAGATTCTCGATACGCCGCTCTCCAAGATCGGCGGCAAGGCGCTGTTCGTCAAGGAGCTGGAAGAAGCCATGCTGGATGGCCGCGCGGACATCGCCGTGCATTCGATGAAGGACGTGCCCATGCACTTTCCCGAAGGCCTGGGGCTTTCGGTCATCCTGGCGGGAGCCGATCCCACCGATGCCTTCGTCTCCAACCACTACGCCGATATCGACGAGCTGCCGCAAGGGGCGCGCATCGGTACTGCCAGCCTGCGCCGCGGCCTGCAGCTACGCGAAGCGCGGCCGGACCTGGAGATCCTCAACCTGCGCGGTAACGTCCAGACCCGCCTGGGCAAGCTTGACGATGGTGAGTTCGATGCCATCATCCTGGCCACCTCCGGGCTCAAGCGCCTGGGCCTGGGAGACCGCATCGCCAAGGCGCTGCCGCCGGAAGTCTGCCTGCCGGCTTGCGGTCAGGGTGCGCTGGGCATCGAGTGCCGTCTGCACGACCCGGAGCTGATTTCCCTGCTGGCGCCGCTGGACGACCCGGACACCGCGACCCGCGTGCGCGCCGAGCGGGCCATGAACACTCGCCTGGAAGGCGGCTGCCAGGTTCCCATCGGCGGTCATGCCATTATCGAAGCCGACCGCAAGACCCTGTGGCTACGCGGCCTGGTGGGAAATCCCGATGGCAGCCAGGTACTGCGCGCCGAAGGGCGCGGCTCCCTGGACGAACCCGAGGCACTGGGTATTCGCATCGCCGAGGAGCTGCTCGATCAGGGTGCCGGCGATATCCTCGCCGAGGTATACGGCAACCAGAGATGACATCCCCGGTACTCATATGCCGACCGGGTGAGCGCGGCGAAGTACTGGCCGAGGCCATCCGCAGCCAGGGGTGGCCTGTCGAGAGGCTCGATGTCATGCAGCTGGTTCCCCTGAAAGAGAGTGCCGCACTGCGTGATACCTGGCTGAACATCGACCAGTTTCAAAAGGTAGTGGTGGTCAGCCCCTTCGCCGCCCAATGCCTGGCCGAGGCACTGGACCGTTATTGGCCCCAGTTGCCATTGGGCATTGCCTACTACGCTGTAGGTGCGGCCACCGCTGCCGCCCTGCATCAGTTGCTGGGAATCCGTGTTCACCTTCCCAGCTCGACTCGGGAAGATACCAGCGAAGCGCTGCTCGAGCTGGCGTCACTGCACGAGGTCGCAGGACAGCGCATACTGCTGGTAACCGGCGAAGGCGGCCGCCCCCTGCTGGACGATACGCTTTCCAGCCGAGGGGCGCGCATCACACGTGCCGCGACATATCGCCGCCAGTTGGACGCCCCCGCAAGTGGCATGCGGGAGCGCCTGGCCAGAGGAGATTACCGGGCGTTGATCGTCACCAGCGGCGAATTACTCGAACATCTGGCAAACTGGTGCGATCAGGCAGCCTTGAACCAACTGCTAATCGTTTCCAGTCGCCGTTTGGCTACACTGGCCGGCACACTGGGCTTTCGTACTCCCATGGTGGCATCGGGAGCCACCCCGGCAGCACTGACAGCCGCGTTGGCTCGGGCCTGCAACCCGAAGGATGCCGATGTCGATCAAGGAACTTAACAAGGGCTAGCGACAGATGAGCAAACAACCATACGATCAGGACGACACCCAAAAGCCGTCCGCCGACACGAACAGCGATCGCTCGGCGTCCAGTGAAGAGACGAAAGCGGCCTCATCGACAGGTCCCGCGCCCGGTAACGCATCCGGTCAGCAGCGCAAGTCGCGCCGCTACAACAATCGCAAGAACGCTGCCAATGGATCACAGGAAGCCGGGGGCAAGGGCAACCCGCCGGACGCTTCCGCCAAGCCGTCCAGCGCTTCTGCAACTCCAGGTTCCGGTGCCGTCAACGGCCAGGACGACAAGACCGTCCCACCGACCTCCAAGCCGGAAACCTCGGCGACGGCGACCAGCGCCTCCAATGCCAGCTCTGCTAATACGAACTCTTCCAGTACAGGCTCTTCCAGTACAGGCTCTTCCAGTACAGACTCTTCCAGTACGAGGACGAGCAGCACCCCGTCAGCCAAGGCCACGACGCCCCCGCCTCCCTCGGGCACCACGACAGGTGGCGGTAAATCCAGCGGTGGCGGCAAGGCCGGCCTGCTGGCATTGGCCCTGGTGGTGATATTGGCGATTGCCGTACTGCTGTTCGGCTGGCAAGGCTGGCAGCGCCTCGATTCCCAGCAACAGCGTCTTGACGATATTGCCGCCAGCAGCCAGGAGAGTGCGTCACAGGAAGAGCTGCAGGCTCTGGAATCGCGCCTGGACAGCGGCGAAACAGAGCGCAACGAGGCACTGGATTCCGCCCTCGAGGAGCTGCGCAGCGAATTCGAAAGCTACCGTAGCGAAGTCGACGAGACCCTCGATGAAGTGCTGGCCGAGCTTTCCAGCGAGCAGGAGACCGACGATCGCGAATGGCTGCATGCCGAAGCCGCTTACCTGCTGCGCCTGGCCAATCAGCGCCTGCAGCTCGAACGCGACGTCGAAGGCGCCATCGCCCTGCTGGAAACCGCCGACGAGCGCCTGGCGGAAGCCGACAACCCCGCGTTGACCCCGGTGCGCCGCGCCATCGCCAATGAGCTGGCCGCACTCGAAGGCGTACCCGAGCTGGACCGTACCGGCCTCTATCTCGCCCTCAATGCCCAGCAGGAGCGCATCGCCAACCTGCGTCTCTCCCAGGAGATCGAAGAGCGTGCCATCACCTCGGGAATCGAACAGCCCCCCAGCGGCGCCTTCGAGCGTCAGCTCGCCCGCTTCGGCGCCGAGCTGAGAGACCTTGTGGTGGTGCGTCATCACGACGAAGCCCTGGAAGCGTTGATCACACCCGAACAGGAAAGCTACCTGCGCCAGAGCCTGCGCCTGATACTCGAGCAGTCGCAGCTGGCGCTACTCAAGGAGGAGCAGGAACTGTTCGAAGCCAGCCTCGACAAGGCGGTGAACCTGCTGGAAGGGTATTACGACACCAGCCGCAGCGAGACACAGGCTGTTATCGAACGGCTCGAGGAACTCAAGCAGACACGCATTCAGCCGGAGCTGCCCGATATCAGCGAGTCCCAGCAGACGCTGTCCGATTTCATCGAGCACCGGTTCCAGTCGCGCAGCGACGATGGAGGTGAAGCATGAGGAAACTGCTGCTACTGATCGTCCTCGGGCTTGCCGTGGGGGCACTGTTCGGGCATCTGATGATGTCCGTGCCGGGATACTGGCTGATCCGTGTCGGCGATACCTCCTTCCAGACCTCATTCTGGTTCGGTCTGGTGCTGCTGCTCGCCGCGTTCTTCATCATTCACTTCGCCCTGCGCCTGCTGGCAGGGCTGATTCGCCCCATGGGGCGTTTCCGGCGCTGGAACAGCCGGGCTCGCAATCGCAAGGCCATGAAACAGACCGTACGCGGCCTGGTGGCGCTGACCGAAGGCCGCTGGAAGCGGGCGGAAAAGACCCTGGTCAAGGCCGCCGACGACTCCAGCACGCCGCTGGTCAACTACCTGTCCGCCGCACTGGCCTCGCACTACCAAGGCCACTACGACAAGGCACAGGCGCATCTCAACCAGGCACAACTGACCACGGAAGGTGCCGATACCGCCGTGGGATTGATGCAGGCGCAGTTGATGATCGACCGCCAGCAACCGGAAGAGGCGCTGGCCATCCTCACCCGTCTCGACAAGCAATTGAACAATCATCCTCAGGTGCTCAAGCTGCTCAAGCAGGTCTACCTCAGCGTCAGCGACTGGGAGGGCCTGCGCCGGCTGATTCCCCGCCTCGCCGCCCAGAGGCTGATTTCCGCCCAGGAGCGCGAGCAGCTGGAGTTCAAGGCCTACCGCGAGCTGATCGTGTTCGAGGCACAGAATCCCAGCGATATCGAACGCGTACGCGGCTTGTGGGCCGACATGCCCGATTACCTGCGCGCCAATACCGACCTGATCGTGCTCTACACCGAAGCCCTGGTTCGCGCCGGGGAGGAACCGATCGCCGAGCGGCTGCTCAGCCACTCGCTGGACCAGCACTGGGATAATCGCCTGGTCAAGCGCTACGGGCTGATCAACGTCGATGCCGCGCGGCAGTTGGCCAAGGCGGAGAAGTGGCTGCAGCAACGGCCCAACGAACCGGAACTGTTGCTGGCGTTGGGTCGTCTGTCGCTGCGTACCGGCCAGTGGGGCAAGGCCCAGGAGTATTTCGAAGCCAGCCAGCGCCAACGTCCCAACGGCGTGGTATGCGCCGAGCTTGCCCGTCTTTTCGCCAGCCTCGGCGAGCACAACAAGAGCCAGCTCTACTACCGCCAAAGCGTGGAAATGCTGGCCAAGTCGCTACCCTCGCTACCCCAGCCCAGCGACGCCAACGAAGGCAAGACTCCGCAAGAAAAGGACGCCAAGAAGTCGGCATGACACCTTGACATTTGACCAGCAGAACCCACGGGTGCCCCTAGCGGCACCCTTTTTTTGTCTAGAAAACAGCCGCTTATAGCTTCCCTCGGTGCCGCCATAACTCGCCCCTACGCATGATGCTTGAGTGAATGGCATGCAGACACTCGCCACACAAAACAGATAACGCAAAAATAAAGACAACTACTTGACATAAATTTCCGTGATCCCTATTTTAAACTTAAAACACCCAAAGTGAAGAGCCTCTTTAAAAACCCAAATAATCGCCAAATATTAAATAAAAACTGGAGCTTAGGTATGAAAATGACAACAAACCTGACGCCCGAACGTTGCATTGCCATGAAGGATAGCGGCGCATGGAATGACATGCTCATTACCGATTATCTTGATGAAGCGGTTTCCCGGGTTCCCGACAAGACTGCTATCATCACCTACACCATGGCCTCTGGTGAGCATTCGACACTTAGCTATCGCGAACTCGCCGAGCGTGTCGCCCGGATTGCGGTGGGGCTCGTTTCATTGGGAGTCGAGCGCGATGATGTCGTTTCCTGCCAGTTACCCAACTGGTGGCAAATGACCGCGCTGCACCTGGCTTGTGTACGCATCGGCGCCATCCTCAATCCCTTGATGCCTATTTTCCGTGAACATGAACTGCGTTTCATGCTGGCCCAGGCGGAGAGCAAGGTACTGGTCGTACCGACGGTATTTCGCGGTTTCGATCATGGCGCCATGGCGGCGGGACTGAAGAAAGAGCTTGGCAGTCTGGCGCATGTACTGGTGATTGGCGGTGAAGGAGACAGCAGCTTTGATGCGTGCCTGCTCGGTCACGAGCATGACCAAACGTTGGATGTGGCCAGGCTCTTCGATGAACGCCGCCCCTCGGGCGATGACGTGGTGCAGCTGCTATACACCTCGGGCACGACCGGCAAGCCCAAGGGGGTAATGCATACATCCAATACCTTGATGAGCCATATTCGTCCCCTGGCCGAACGCTTGGCGCTGGGTGCCGACGACACCACGCTGATGCCCTCGCCCTTGGCGCATCAGCTGGGCTTTCTCTACGGCTTGATGATGCCGATCTACCTGCAAGCCACCGCCATACTCCAGGACACGTGGCTACCGCAAGAGGCGGTCAAGATCATTCGTGCCGAGCGGCCCAGCCTGATGCTCGGTTCCACCCCCTTCCTGGCCGATATTGCTGAACAAGCTATCGACCACGGCCCGGACCTGCAGTCGCTGAAGCTATTTTTGTGTGCCGGCGCGCCAATTCCCAGCCCTCTGGTGGAAAAGGCGGCTCGCAACCTGCCTACCCGCATCATTTCCGCCTGGGGCATGACCGAAAACGGTGCGGTGACCACTACCTGTCTGGAAGACGACCCCTCTCGTGCGGTGGAAAGCGATGGCCGCCCGCTGCCGTACATGGAACTCAAGGTCACCGATATCGAGGGCCGCCCCCTACCACCCGGGCAGGAAGGCAGCCTCTGGGTACGCGGCGCCAGCCTGTTCGTGGGTTACTTCAAGCAACCCGACCTCTACGGCGTGGATGACGAAGGCTGGTTCCCCACCGGCGACTTGGCGCGCCTGGATGAGCAAGGTTACGTTCGCATCACCGGCCGTTCCAAGGATGTGGTGATACGCGGCGGCGAAAATATTCCCATCGTCGATATTGAAAACACGCTCTATCAACACCCTGCTATCCAGGCCGTTGCCCTGGTGGGTCAGCCAGATGAGCGTCTCGGCGAACGCCTGTGTGCCTATGTCACCCTCAAGGAGGGTCATGACGAGCTCACGCTGGAGGAAGTTTCACGCTTTCTCACCGAGCGTCAGATGACCCGCCAGTACCAGCCGGAATTCCTGCAAGTACTAGAGGAACTGCCACGCACCCCCTCGGGCAAGATTCAGAAGTTCAAGCTGCGAGAACAAGCCACTACGGCACCCAACGCTTGAATCCCCAGATTTTACTCACGATAAGAGAGCTACCCATGCAAGGACTGAACGGAAAAACGGTCATCGTGACCGGCGGTGGTGGTGGAATAGGCCGTGCGGTAAGCCGGCGTTTTGCCGAGGAAGGCGCGTTGGTCGCTGTGCTGGATCGTGACGAACAGGCCGCTCAAGCCAGCGTCGATGCCATTGTCGAACTGGGAGGCAAGGCGCGCGCCTATGCCGCGGATATCACCGACTATGCGGCCATCGAAGCCACGGTCGCCCGCATCGAAACGGAACTCGGCACCCCTTCCGTGCTGGTCAACAACGCCGGTTTCGACCGCTTCATGCCGTTTCTGAAAACCGAACCTTCCATGTGGGAGGCCCTGATTGCGGTGAACCTCACCGGGGCGCTCAACATGCACCATGTGGTGCTGCCGAAGATGGTCGAGGCCGGGGGCGGCAAGGTGATCAATATCGCCTCCGACGCCGCCCGCGTGGGATCTTCCGGCGAAGCCGTCTACGCCGCCTGCAAGGCGGGCCTGCTGGGCTTGAGCAAGACTCTCGCCCGGGAACTTGCCACCAAGAACATCACGCTGAACGTGGTTTGTCCGGGGCCTACCGATACCGCGCTGCTACAAAGCGTGGCCGATACCTCCCGTGACCCGGAAAAGCTGTTGGAGGCATTCCGCAATGCCGTGCCCATGCGCCGCATCGGGCAACCGGAGGACTACCCGGGCATTATCGTCATGCTCGCCAGCGATGAAGCCAGCTTCATCACCGGACAGGTCATCAGTGTTTCCGGCGGACTGACGATGGCTGGCTAGCGCACGCTGATTTCCTGCTTTTATCTCATTCGGCTTCTGGAGCCCGACATGCACTACGAAGATATTCTCTACAGCGAAGATGATGGCGTCGCCACCATCACTATCAACCGGCCGGATCGCTACAACGCTTTCCGTGGGCAAACATGCATGGAGCTGCTCGATGCCTTCAATCGCGCCGGTTGGAACAAATCGATCGGCGTGATCGTACTCACCGGCGCGGGTGAAAAGGCGTTCTGTACCGGCGGTGACCAAGGAGCTCATGAAGGCCAATACGATGGTCGCGGCATCATCGGCCTTCCCGTCGAGGAACTACAGACGCTGATTCGCCAGGTGCCCAAACCGGTCATTGCTCGGGTCAACGGCTTCGCCATCGGCGGCGGCCATGTCCTGCATGTGATCTGTGATCTCAGTATCGCCTCGGAAACGGCAATCTTCGGCCAGGTGGGTCCCAAGGTCGGCTCGGTGGACCCCGGCTTCGGCACCGCTTACCTGGCCCGTGTAGTTGGCGAGAAACGCGCCCGGGAGATCTGGTACCTATGCCGCAAGTACACCGCCCAGCAGGCGCTGGATTGGGGACTGGTCAATGCCGTGGTGCCACCCGAGCAGCTCGACGAGGAGGTGCGCAAGTGGTGCGACGAGATCCTCGAGAAAAGCCCCACCGCCCTCTCCATCGCCAAACGCTCGTTCAATGCGGATAGCGAAAACATCGCCGGTATCGGGGCGCTCGGCATGCAGGCCTTGAGCCTCTATTACGACACCGACGAATCCAGGGAAGGCGTCGCGGCATTCAAGGAGAAGCGCAAGCCCGAGTTCCGCAAGTACGCCCAATAACGCCCTACCGTGAGGACTGCTGCATGAATTTTGCATTCAGCGAACAACAAGAGGCGATTCGCGATAGCGTCGCCCGTCTCGCCGGCGAGCGCCTGGCGCCCCGTTACCGCCAGCGTGAAAAGGATGCTTGCATCGAACGTGAACTGGTCGCCGAGCTGGGCGAAATGGGGTGTCTCGGTGGTGAGCTGCCCGAGGAGTACGGCGGCAGCGGCCTGGACTGCGTCACCAGCGGCATCATCGTCGAGGAGATTTCCCGGGGCGACTTCAATGTCGGCTACCTGCCGCTTCTCGCCTCGTTAAACGGCCAGATCATCGCCCATCACGCCCGGCCCGAACTGGCCAGGGAGTGGCTTGCCGGCATCACCGCCGGTCGCAAGATATGCTGTATCGCCCTCACCGAGCCCCACGGCGGCTCGGATGCTGCCAACCTCAAGCTCAAGGCCAGTCGCGACGGCGACGACTTTCTGCTCACAGGCGAAAAGACCTCCATCTCGATGGCGGACCAGGCCGACGTGGCGGTCGTGTTTGCCCGCACGGGTACCCAGGAGCAGCGTGCTGGCGGGATCAGCGCCTTCCTGGTACCCATGGACAGCCCCGGCATTTCCACCAGCCGTTTCGAGGACTCCGGCCAACGGGCCATTGGCCGCGGCTCGATTTTCTTCGACAATGTGCGCGTGCCCGCCGATCACATGCTGGGCAGCGAAGGCCAGGGCTTCAAGCAGGTCATGCAAGGGTTCGATTACAGCCGTGCGCTGATTGGCTTGCAGTGTCTGGCCGTTGCGCAACAGTCGCTGGACGAAACCTGGCAATGGCTGACCGAACGTGAAGCCTTCGGCCAGCCACTCGCCGCCTTCCAGGGCCTGACGCATCCGCTTGCCGAGTACCAGACTTACGTGCAAGCGGCCAGGCTGCAGTGTTACTACGCACTATGGTTAAAAGATAACCAGCAACCACACACCGCCGAAGCGGCGATGAACAAGTGGTGGGGGCCGAAGCTGGCCTTCGATGTGATCAAGCAGTGCATGCTGGCCCACGGCCACACCGGATGGGGCGAGGATCTGCCCTTCTCCCAACGCATGCGCGACGTGCTGGGACTGCAAATCGGCGACGGCACCGCCCAGATCATGAAAAATATCATTGCGCGCCAGTCGGTCCCTGCGTGAACGCCCGCTTTCCGCTCGGTTCATTCGATCGCCTGGACGCTATTTCCAATGCCTTAGTCAAGGAAGTTCCGATGGCGATCGAAGACGACAAGAGCGTGGCCAACCGGCTATTTTTTCGGCTTTTTCAGGTCAGCAATATCCTGCAGAAGCAGACCGTCAGTGAAGTGGGGTTGACTACCGTGCAGTGGGCGGTACTCGGGGCACTGTCGCGCAAGGGCTACGAAGAGGGAGTGTCATTCAATGCGCTTACCGAGTACCTCGTGGTCAGCCGCCAGAGTCTGGACGGTGTACTCAAGCGCCTGGAGCGTGACTCGCATATCCAGCGCATCCCGCATCCGGATGACAAGCGGGCTCGCATCATTCTGCTCACTCAGCAGGGTCGCGCCTACTGGGAGAGCCTGCAACCGCTCATTCACGAGTTCTACCGGGAAGGGCTCGCCAGCTTTTCTTTCGATGAAACGGTCAGCCTGCTGCACTACCTCAACAAGTTTCAGCACGATCTGGAGAGTACGGCGTTAAACGCCAAGGGGGGAACCACCGATACACCCTAACCAGTCAAAGTAACGCCGCCTTGGCGGCAAAATCAGCCTTACCACCCATATCGACAACAACAATTGCCTCGTTTTACGCGGGGTTGGGGGTTCTATGTCCGTTCTACACAAGCAACCAGTGGCGATCGCCTTGAGCGTCGCTCTTGCTACCGCCGCCGGCAGTGCCCAAGCGAATATCAGCGATGACGAGATTCGTATCGGCTACCTTGCCGACATGTCCGGGCCCTACCGTGACCTGGCCGGTCCCGGCGGCCTGGAGGCGCTCAACATGGCCGTCGAGGATCACGGCGGCAAAATCAACGGCGCACCGATCGTGGTGTTCAGCGGCGATGACCGTAACAGCGCCGATGTCGGCGCCAACACGGTGCGCGAATGGATCGACCAGCGCAACGTCGACATGGTCGCGGGGCTCGTCGCCTCGTCCGTCACCATTGCCGCCACGCAGCTGCTGAACGAGCATGACAAGCTCGGCATGGTATCGGGTGCCGCCGCGCTGGGCATTACCAACGAGCACTGCACACCCAACCACATCCAATGGGTCTATGATACCTACGCCATGTCCAACGGCGCGGCCAAGGCCATCCTGGAGGAGGGAGGCGACAGCTGGTTCATGATCACCGCCGATTACGCTTTCGGCCACTCGCTGGAGAATGATGTATCCGACGTGGTCACAGAACACGGCGGCGAGGTGGTGGGAAGCGTGCGCCATCCGCTCAACACCAATGACTTCTCTTCCTATGTGCTGCAGGCCCAGAACTCCGGCGCCAAGATAATCGGCCTGGCCAATGCCGGAGCCGATACGGTGAACGCCATCAAGACCGCTGGTCAGTTCGGCCTGGCGCAGTCCGACCAGTCACTGGCGGGATTGATGGTGTTCCTCAATGACATCAAGGCGCTCGGCCTGGAGAACACTCAGGGCATGCAGCTCACCACCGGCTGGTACTGGGACATGAACGATCAGGCCAGGGCATGGGCCGAACGCTACCAGCAACGCACCGGTAGCATGCCGACCATGGTCCAGGCCGGCGTCTACTCCAGCACCATGCACTACCTGAATGCGGTCGAGGCGAGCGGCACGGACGATACCGCAAGCGTACGTGCCAAGATGCAGGAAACGCCGGTCAACGACATGTTCGCCACCGATGGCTATATTCGCGACGACGGACGCATGGTGCATGATATGTACCTGGCGGAGGTCAAGTCACCGGCGGAATCGAAAGACGAGTGGGATCTTTACCGTATTCTGCGCAACATCCCCGGTGATGAAGCCTTCCAGCCCCTGGCGGAAAGCCGTTGCCACCTGATCAATCCCTGATTCGGGTAACAAGACTGCCGTCGACGAGAAGGAGGTCCGTCCTTCTCGTCGACGCTTTGACCTGGAGCCGAACATGCATGTCGATGAAGCGATTCAAACCCGGAAGTCCGTGCGGCGATTTCTGCCCACGCCAGTGGATCGGGCCATGGTGGAACATATACTAGCGGTGGCAAGCCGCGCCCCAAGCGGCAGTAACATCCAACCCTGGAACGTACATGTCGTGGCGGGTGCCGCCAAAGACCGACTCTGCCAACGCCTGCTGGATGCCGTCGACCACGGCCGAAGCGATACACCTGAATACCACTACTATCCGCAGAACTGGTTCGAGCCCTACCTGGAGCGCCGCCGACGATGCGGCTTTGGTCTCTACGAGACCCTTGGCATCGGTCGTGGAGACAAAGCCGAACGCGAAGCGCAGGCGCGGCGGAATTTCCACCTGTTCGATGCCCCCGTGGGGCTCTTCATCACCATGGATCGCCGCCTGGAAGCGGGTAGTTTCATGGACTGCGGCATGTTTATCCAAAGCGTGATGCTGGCCGCCCGCGGCCAGGGGCTGCACACCTGCCCACAGGCAGCTTTTGCCTGGTACCACACCCTTATCCGTGATGAACTCAAGCTAGATGAAAACGCGCTACTGCTCTGCGGCATCGCGCTGGGGCATGAAGACCCGGACGCGCCCGAAAATCATTTTATTACGCAGCGTGAACCGGTGAGCGGATTCGCCAGCTTTTACGGTTAGGCACTTAGCTTTGTGGCTTTTCCACTCCAGAAGAGGTAGGTAATTCGGAAGTGCAGTGGCCACAGCGAGTCGCCTTGATCGGCACGGTCATCAAACAGAAAGGGCAGGCTTTTTCGACGGGGCTCTTGGGCTCCTCCGTTTCTTCCCGCTTCAGCCGATTGATGGTACGCACCAGCAAGAACACAGCGAACGCGACGATGAAAAAGCTCACCACGGCATTGAGAAACAGGCCGATATTCAGCGTGACGGCCCCCACGCTCTGGGCTTCGGCCAACGTTGCGTAAGGGGCCGGCGCGGTCCCTTGACGAAGCACGATAAACAGGTTGGAGAAATCAACACCGCCAACCAGCAAGCCGATGACCGGGTTCATCACGTCAGCCACCAGGCGTTGCACGATAAGCGTGAACGCACCGCCGATAATGATGCCCACCGCCATATCGACGACATTGCCTTTCACCGCAAACTCACGAAATTCCTTGAAGAACTTTGTCATATATCACTCTCAGTCTCGTCGATTTGTTTAAGCCATGCTCTTGGCGCCATTATCCAATCCGAGCATGGGTTAGAGCTCGTTGGGGCAAATGACTAGTTGTTATATAAAGTTATCGCAGTTGAATGCATGACATATGTCAGCGGAGCCCGCAAGGCAGAGGTGGACCGGCTTTTTTATTGCATATTAAAGTCAAGCCAATTACTAATTAACTTCCTTCAACACGATCTGGATCAGATTTTCTTATTTTATTGTGATCACACCCTCCTCCATGATGGCGCGCGGCCGATAACTAATTTGTCGGACGTGTCGTTCCGGCAAGCGCCTGGCCTATAACAATATCAATGGCTACAGGTACACCGATTGAGAGAGGGTCGCTATGAAACGTCTGCTTGAAAATTTGTCGGTCAAGGCCAGCTTGACCACTATATTAGGAATCTTCTCGGTCCTGATCGCAGTGGTAGCTTTTCTGGGATACCAGTCGAGCACCATGGCCGCCGACGCCATCGATGAGCTTAATACCATCAACGTTCGCCAGTTGAGTGAGCTCAACCGTGCCCAGGTAAACGTTGCCGATACGCAGTTGGGCTTTCTCAATCACCTCGATGCCCTTAATGAAGGAAATACCGCCTTGGCCGGGCAGTACCTGGAAGCCAGCAAGCAGTTCCTGGCTACCGCCCAGCAGCGCTTTGCGGCGTTCGCCGCCGTGCCCAAGTCAGCTCAGGGGCAGCCCTATGCCGATACGCTCGAATCGGTGTTCTCGCGCTTGATGACCCAGGGACTCGAGCCTCAACTGGCAGCGTTGCAACGGGGTGACGAGCGGGCTTACCGAGCCGCCAAGCGTGAAGGTGACGCAATCAATCAGGAATTCATCCAGGCCAACCAGGCCTTCGTGGCCTACGCGAGCGAGCGCGGAGTCGACCTGATGGCGAGTTTTCGCGATACCATAGCACGCTATAGCGTCATCGGCCTGGCGGTACTGCTGCTGGTCGTCGCCTGCGTTATCGCAGTCCGGATGGGTATGGTGCGATTGATCATCCGTCCGCTTCAAGAAGCAGTGGAACATTTCGAGCGGATTGCCAAGGGCGATCTCTCACGCACGATCGCTGAGCGCGGGCGTAACGAGATTGGCCAGCTGTATACCGCCATGCAGCACATGCAGTCCGGACTTTCCCAGACGGTGTCCTCCGTGCGTGACAGCAGCGGTTCGATCCATATCGGCGCCAGCGAAATTGCCAGCGGCAATAATGATCTTTCCTCGCGCACCGAAGAGCAGGCGGCATCCCTGCAGGAGACAGCCGCGAGCATGGAGCAACTGACCGCCACCGTGCGCCAGAATGCCGAGAATGCCCGCCAGGGCAGTAGCCTGGCCAAGGAAGCCTCGAGCACGGCCAGCCGGGGCGGCGAAGTGGTGAATGAGGTCATCGATACCATGGGCGGGATTACGGAGAGCTCGCGCAAGGTCACCGAGATCATCAGCGTCATTGACTCCATCGCCTTCCAGACCAACATCCTGGCGCTCAATGCTTCGGTCGAAGCGGCTCGTGCCGGCGAGCAGGGGCGCGGCTTTGCGGTCGTCGCCAGCGAAGTGCGCACTCTGGCCAGTCGAAGTGCTGAAGCCGCGGGCGAGATCAAGCGCCTGATCGAAGCCTCGGGCGAGCAAATTGCCAAGGGTTCGACGCTGGTTGAAAGTGCTGGCGCCACGATGCAGGAAATACTCTCCTCGGTGCATCGCGTGACCGACATCATGGACGAGATTTCCGCCGCCTCGCAGGAGCAGAGCTCGGGTATCGAACAGATCAATACCGCCGTATCGCAGATGGACGAGGTCACTCAGCAGAACTCCGCCCTGGTCGAGCAGGCCTCGGCGGCGGCGGCTTCGCTCGAAGGACAGGCTGCACAGCTCGAAGCAGCCGTGGCCACCTTCAAGCTCTCATCGCATGAGCAGTCCCATACACTGGCGGCACCCTTAGCAGGGATATTACCCAATCGCCAGGCGTCTCCGCCTTTGACCACCAAGACCACCGTGGAACGTTCACCCCCTCAGAGGGAAGCCGAGGCGGAGTGGGCCGAGTTCTGAGCACTTGACCATAGTGTTCGATCATGGGGCGCTTATGCGCCCCATTTTTATGGCTTATACCTCTCGGATTCTTTAACCCTACCGGTCACGCTTGCGCTTATTACCTGCAACAATTTTTGCGCGAATAGCGTCGGTGCCTCCACCGAAGGCACGTGGCCCACGCCGTCGAGGATCTCCAGCGGCGCGCCATCAAGCTCGGCGGAGAGCGCTTCAAGCGTCGCGGGCGGGGTCGCCATATCCTTGCTGCCGCCGAGGAGCTGCACGTTGACGCGCTTGTCCGAGAGCTTGCCGGTGAAGGTATCGCGGCCGAGCATTTCACACAGCTGGGCGTAGGATTCATCATCTCCACGACCCATTTGGATGCACCAACCGGGCTTGAGCGCGGGGCTTTGCTCAAACGCCGCCGGGGCAAACCAGCGCGGCACGATCTCTTGCGCCATCGCCGCGAGCCCTTCCTGGCGCACGCGGTCGGCACGGGTATTCCACAGGTCCGGGTTGCCGATCACCGCGCCGGTATTGGTCAGCGTGGCGGAAAGCAGTCGCTCGCCATGCTCGGCAATCAACTGCTGACCGACCACGCCGCCAATCGAAGTACCGGCGAAGTGAAAGCGCTCGGCACCGGCAAGCCCCACCAACGCCAAGGCCTCGAGAGCCAAGTCGGCGGGTGTGATCTGTTCACCGCTCACCGCCTGGCTGGCACCGTGGCCGGGTAGGTCCCAGGTCAGCACCCGATAATGGGGCAACAGCGCGGGGAGGAGGTCATCCCACACCGCCTGGGTCATGCCCAGCGGATGCGCCAGCATCACCAGCGGGTTAGCTTCCGCGCCGAGTAGCCGGTAGGCCACGCTGCGGCCGCCGATCGAGTGAAATGCCATAAAGACTCTCCCGTCAGACCCGTTCGATCAGCGTGGCGATGCCTTGGCCGACGCCGATACACATGGTGCACAGCGCATAGCGACCCTGCTTGATCTCAAGCTCATGCATGGCGCTGGTGATGATGCGCGCCCCCGACATGCCCAGCGGATGGCCGAGGGCGATAGCACCGCCGTTGGGGTTAACCCGCGGGTCGTTGTCGTCGATACCCAGTTCGCGCAGGCAGGCCAGGGCCTGGGCGGCGAAGGCTTCGTTGAGCTCGATATGGTCGAGCTGGTCGAGGCTTATGCCGAGACGCTTGAGCAGCTTCTGCGAGGCCGGCACCGGGCCGATGCCCATGATGCGCGGCTCGACCCCGGCGGTGGCCATACCGTGAATGCGCGCCATAGGTGTGAGGTTATAGCGCTTCACCGCCGCTTCGCTGGCGACGATCACCGCCGCCGCGCCGTCGTTGACGCCGGACGCATTACCCGCGGTCACCGAGCCCATCACGCTGGAACCGGCAGCGCGGAATGGTGTAGGCAGGCTGGAGAGCTTTTCGATTGTGGTTTCCCGCGGATGCTCGTCGGTATCGAAAACCAGCGGCTCCTGTTTGCGACGCGGAATCTCGATGGGCACGATCTCGCGGGCCAGGCGGCCGCTTTCCTGGGCGCGCTTGGTCTTGACCTGCGAATCAAAAGCGAACTGGTCCTGGTCTTCGCGGGAGACCTTGAACTGCTCGGCGACGTTCTCGGCCGTTTCCGGCATCGAGTCGACCCCGTACTGCTTTCTCAGCAAGGGATTGATGAAACGCCAGCCGATGGTGGTGTCTTCCAGGGTCTGGGTACGCGAGAAGGCGGTCTCGGCCTTGCCCAGCACGTAGGGCGCCCGCGACATCGACTCCACGCCGCCGGCGATCATTAACTCGGCTTCACCGGCGCGTATCGCACGCGCCGCGGTGCCGATGGCGTCCATGCTCGAACCGCACAGACGGTTGATGGTGGTGCCGGGCACGCTGGTCGGCAGGCCCGCAAGTAAAGCCGACATGCGCGCCACGTTGCGGTTGTCCTCGCCGGCCTGGTTGGCGCAGCCCATGATCACGTCGTCGATGCCGGCCGGATCGAGACCCGGGGCGCGGGCCAGCAGCGCTTCGAAGATGCGCGCGGCGAGATCGTCGGGGCGCATGCCCGCAAGCGTGCCGCCGAACTTGCCGACCGCCGAACGGACCGGGTGACATAGATAGACATCGTTCATTACATGACTCCTTATTCGCCGGCGTGGGCGCGTTCGGTGCGGTCTTTCAACTCGCGCAGGATTGTCAGCTCCTTCTCGCTGGGCTCGGGAGTACTCTCCAGTTGCTCGGCGAAACGGATGTCCCAACCGGTCGCATCAATCACGTCCTCACGGCTGACGCCGGGGTGCAGCGATACTACGACCAGTTCCTTGGTCTCGGGGTCGGGCTTCATCACGCACAGGTCGGTGATCACCCGCGTGGGGCCCTTGCCGATATTGGGCACGTTATCGCGCCCTTTGCCGTCGCGCCCGAACCCTAGCGTAGTGACGAAATCGACGTCTTTCACGAACGCCCGCTTGGAGTGCTTCAGGGTGATGAACACTTCACCGGCGTTGGTGGCGATTTCCGGCGCCCCGCCGCCGCCCGGCAGGCGAACCTTGGGGGCCTTGTAATCGCCGATCAGCGTAGTGTTGAGGTTGGCGAAGCGGTCGATCTGCGCGGTCCCCAAAAAGCCCACATCCACCTTGCCGCCCTGCAGCCAGTAGCGGAACATTTCCGGTACCGCCACGGTGGTCAGCGCCGATTCACACAGTTCGCCATCGCCGATTGAGAGCGGCAGAATCTCGGGCTTGGTCTGCAGTGTGCCGGACTCATAGATCAGCACCACGTCGGGTGCGTGAGTCAGACGCGCCAAGTTGGCGGCCTCCGACGGCAGGCCAATGCCCACGAAGCAGGTGGTGCCGTTTTCCAGTGCCCGCGCCGCGGTGACGGTCATCATTTCAGCGGAGGTATATTCGATACTCATCAGGACTGCCCCCCTGCGTTGTAGATGTTTTCGTCGAGCCAGGCCGTGAACGTGTCACGGTCGCGGGCAATGGCGTCCCATTCTTTATAGAAACGGTTGCTGCGGCCGTAGTACCCATGAGTGTAGGAGGGCAGCGCGCCCTTCTCCGCCACGGCAATGGTGCTTATCGCCCAGCCGGGAATCACGCAGGCGTTGGGGTGGGCATTGAGGTCATCGACGATCTCTTCCACCGTGACGATGCTGTGCTTGGCCGCCAGCACCGCCTCTTTCTGCACACCGACAATGCCTTCCACCAGCACGTTGCCCTGGCGGTCCGCCCGTTGGGCGTGAATGATCGAGACATCCGGGCGAACCGACGGCACCGCGGCAAGGCGCTCGCCGGTGAACGGGCATTCGATGAACTTGATCTGGTCATTGACGCTGGGCAGTTCGCTACCCACGTAGCCGCGCAGCACCGCCAGCGGCAAGCCCGCCGCCCCGGCTTCAAAGGCGCAGGCCATGGCCGCGTGGCTATGCTCGAGAATTTCGACCTTGTGCGGCCAGCCTTTCTCGACGGCATCGCGCAGACGGTGCAGCGAGCCGACACCGGGGTTGCCACCCCAGGAAAAGATCACTTTCTTGGCGCAGCCCGCACCGATCATTTGATCGTAGATGATATCCGGAGTCATACGGATCAGCGTCAGGTCGCGCTTTTTCTGCCGGATCACTTCGTGACCCGCGGCAAACGGAATTAGGTGGGTAAAGCCTTCCATGGCCACGGTGGCGCCGTCTTCGACGTAGCGCGCCACGGCGTCATGCAGGCTGAGGAACTCGGCCATAGGGGTTCGTCTCCTGGTGTTGCAGCGTACTGTGATCAGGCTTCCCATAGGCGATGACGCTATGGGAAAGATTTTGTTCGCAAAGTGAACATAGATTTGTAATGCGAACAAACTAATCCTCAAGCTTCCAGCCGTCAAATCAGCAAAATCGCCAGGCGTCTGCGAAGCTAGACACAAAAAGTATTAATAATCTTTTAAAAACAGTAATTTGCTTTGTAAAATCCCGAACGACCACGATACGGGCGAAGACAGCTTTCCACGAAAGTATAAGTCTTGAAGGCTATACCGTCGCCACCGGCGTCACCGGCGAACCAATCGCCCCCGGCAGGCGCAGCGGCGGTGCCGTCAGCAAGAACCGGTTGCGCTCACGGTCATGCAGCCACTCCGCCAGGTCTTTCAGATACCATAGCTCCGCCAGCGGCAATCCCAGTTTGAACAGGCAGTGGTGATGCAAGGGCAGCTTGGAGCAACAGTCCGCGTCCAGCTCGCGATCCAGGTTTTCCACCGCGTAGTTATCGGCACAGATCGCTGCGATACCGCTCTCGGTGATCCACTCCAGCAGGGCCGGATCGCTGCCATCGAGTACCGCCCCGGTGTTTTTCAGCACGTCCGGCTGCGGCGTGCCCTGCATGTCCAGTAGTGCTTCGGCAAACCCCGTGCGCAACACCAGCATATCGCCACGCTCCACCACCACGTTCAGTTGTTCCAGCGCCTCCATCAACTCCTTGTAACCTATCAGCGTTCTCCCCGCGCCGAAGACCCGGACCAGGTCCACCAATACGGCCCGGCCCTGCATGCCATGTGCCGCCAACGTCTCGATCCCCAGGCGCCCGGCATAGGAGTCGTGTCGCTGGGCCGTCTCCGCACTCAGGTCGAGCACATCCTGCTCCGCCAGGTAGCCGTTGTAATAGCGGCGCTCCGGCGTACCGTCATCATCGCCATCGAACAGAGCCCCCACATGAGCCAGGGAGTCCCACTGGGTGGAGTACTGCAAAGACAGCTGGACCTGATCATCACTGATGACGTCACGCAGCGCGGGAGTATGAGTGGCCAGGGGAAAGTTGATGTACTGATCGTCGCCCAGGGCCGTCGGGGTCAGCTTCGGCGGTGAACGGCGCGGATTCAGCACCTTGCCGCCAGGTATATCCAGGGGTAGCGACAAGCAGAACGTTACTCCCTCATGTACTTCCTTGACGCCCTTGAGTACCTGTTCCGGCCCGATCAGGTTGACACGACCCAGCTGGTCATCAGGACCGAATTCACCCCAGTTGCTGCCCTCGGGACGTTTCTTCCAGCGCGGCTGGTTCATGGCTCGTCTCTCCTTGAGTGTTGCGCGGCGATTTCGATGATGCGTTGCAGGTTTTCCCGCTCCCTGGCCTGGTGCTGCGTACGGGACTCGTCACTCCAGCGGTAGAAACCTTGTCCCGCCTTGGCCCCCAGACGCCCTTGAGCGACGTACTCTTCGAGAAGCGCCGCGGGCTCCTGGCGTGCCTCGAGATCCGGATAGAGGTAGCGGGCGATATTCAAGTGAGTATCCAGCCCGTTGAGATCACGCTGGCACAAGGGGCCGTTGAGCGCCATGCGTATGCCGATGGAGTACTGCACGATATCGTCCAGCGCCTCGGCCTCGACTACCCCTTTTTCCAGCAGGGAGAGGCATTCGCGCATCACCGCATGCTGGATCCGATTGGCGACGAAACCGGGCACACAGGTATTGAGTACCGCCGGACGTTTCCCCAACCGCTTGAGCCAGCGGCACGCCTCTTCCACTACCGCCGCTTCGGTGTGGCTGCCGGGCACCACTTCCACGGCGGGAACGATATCCGCCGGGTTGAAGAAATGCGTTCCCACAAAGCGCTGCGGCAGGCGCATAGCGCTGCCGATGTCGTCGATCGGAATACCGGAAGTATTGGTCATGATGACGGTGGTATCGGCCACGCTGGCTTCGATTTGCGCCACCACCTTCCGCTTGACCGCGACGTTCTCGGTCACGCTCTCGATGACGAAATCAGGGGCCCCCGCCGACTGCAAATCCGTGGTGAAGCGAATCGCGGCCGCATGGGTTCCTATACTCAGGCGGCTGGCATCCAGCACCTGCGGATTGGTATCCACCACGGTGACTTGGACATTATGCGCCGCCATCAACTTGGCCAGGGTAGTGCCCATGGTGCCGGCACCCACCACGACGGCCTGCAATGAATCGTCCTGCATTAGCTCTCCTTCCCTTCGCCTAGCCCGGGCTCTATTCAAGCGGACCTAGACAAATGTCGCATTGAATAAAATCATTCGCGGGTCAACCATCGGCTCAATAAAACGAACTTATGTACGCTATGCGTACATAGTAGACAACGACAAACACGCCGACAATATGAGGCCGCTTTCCATGAATGCGCTGGCAAATTTCTTCACCCGGTTAGTCAACCGCTACATGCCCGACCCGCTGGTCATCGCCATTCTCCTGACCGTACTCACCATGCTTCTGGCGGTGCTCATGCAAGGCACCAGCCCGTTGGATGCGGTGCGCTACTGGGGCGATGGGTTCTGGGACCTGCTGGCCTTCAGCATGCAGATGACGGTCATCCTCCTGGCGGGCTACATCCTGGCCAAGACGCCATTGGTGGATGGCGCCCTCAATCGCCTCGCCGCGCGGGTCAAGACACCGTTCGTGGCTATCGTCGTCGCTACCCTGGTGGGCGGAATCGGCAGCTGGTTGAACTGGGGGTTCGGTCTGGTGATCGGCGGCATCGTCGCTCAGAAGCTGGCGCTCAACGTGAAGGGCTTGCACTACCCGCTGGTGATCGCCGCGGCGTATTCGGGCTTCGCGCTCTACGGTATCGGCCTGTCCGGAAGTGTGCCGTTGCTGATCGCCACTGAAGGGCATTTCCTTCAGGACGCTATCGGACTGATCCCGCTGAGCGAAACGATTTTCTCGCCCATCCTGTTGATCACCAGTGCGCTTATTCTTCTGACTCTCCCCTTCTTCAATGCCTGGCTGCATCCCAAAGACATCAAGGATGTCGTCGAAATCGACCCGTCCTCAGTCGCAAAACCTTCCGCACCTCCCCTTGGCAGCGGTGACAAGATCACCATCGCCGAGCGCTTGAACCGTAGCCGGGTTGTCGGCATCGGCATCGGCTTGCTGGGCATGTTATATATCGCGCTATATGCCGTGGATGGCGGTTCGCTGAACCTCAATACCGTCAATTTCGCCTTTCTGTTCCTAGGGGTACTGCTGTTTGCCTCGCCGGCCAATTACCTGGCCGCATTGGCGGACGGGATTCGTATCGTCTCCGGTATCATCGTGCAATACCCTTTCTACGCCGGGATCATGGGGATTCTGGTGAGCTCGGGCCTGGTGGTGTCCTTCGCCAACACCTTCGTCGATATTTCCAGTGCGCAAACCCTGCCTATCTGGTCGTTCATCAGCGGCGCCATCATCAACCTGCTGGCACCGTCCGGCGGCGGCCAGTGGGCGGTCCAAGGGCCGGTCATGGTGCAAGCCGCCACGGAAATCGGCGCGTCCCAGGCGGCCACGGCGCTCGCGGTTCAAATCGGCGACCAGTGGAGCAACATGATCCAACCGTTCTGGATCCTCCCGGTGCTGGCCATCTCGGGCTTGAAGTTGCGCGACGTGATGGGCTACATGGTGCTGATCCTCATCTATCTGGGAATCATCTACGGCAGTGCCATGCTGATCTGGGGCTACCTCGGCGCCTAATTACGCTTATCAACAGGAGATTTGCCCATGCCTTTTCTGATCGAGACCTTCGACAAGCCCGACCGTCAGGCCCTGCGCCTGGAGGTACGCCAAGCTCACCTTGAGTACCTGGATGCCAACGTCCATCTCCTGCTGGCCTGTGGCGCCAAACTCTCCGATGACGGCGAAACGGCGTCCGGCGGCATCTATCTGGTCGATCTGGATAGCCGCGAGGAGGCCGAGCGTTTCATCGAGGCCGACCCCTTCCACCAGGCGGCGTTGTTCGCCGAGGTCAAGATCGTGCGCTGGCGGCAGGCCTACCTGAACCGGAAGAACACCCTGTAGCAAGCACAATGGAGAAACGCGATGTTGTTTCATGTGGAAATGGTGGTGAAGCTGCCCCCGGACATGCCGGCCGAGCAGGCCGCTGAAATTAAAGCGAAGGAAAAAGCCTACTCGCAGGAGCTGCAACGTCAGGGCAAATGGCGTCATCTCTGGCGGGTCGCCGGTAGCTACGCCAACGTCAGTATCTTCGACGTCAGTGACAACGCCGAGCTCCAGGAACTCATCAGCGGCTTACCCCTGTTCCCCTACATGGATATCCAGGTGAAACCGCTCTGCCGTCACCCCTCCTCGGTACGCGATGACGATACCTAAAGCGGCCTCTAGCGCCTCGCCGTTTACCGGCGAGGCGCTTCTCTGCAGTTCCCTGTGAATTGATATGCCTATGACGAGGACACCTGAATGAGCCAAGACGCTGCTCAAAGTAACGGTACTCAAGACCACCGCACTCAAGACCATTGTGCCGTCGTGACCGGTGGTGCAAGAAACATCGGCCAGGCCATCGCCCTGCGCCTGCAGCAGGATGGCTATCATGTCATCGTGGTGGATATCGTCGAGCCGGAAGCGGACTCACTAAAAGCGGAGGCGCGACTGGTCGACCTGGCCGATGCCGACGCCACCCGGCGGGCGATGGAGGAGATCGCCGCGCACCATACGGTGACTCGGTTGATCAATAACGTGGGCATCGTCGCTCCGGCGTTGATCGAAGAAGCGCAGCTCGAGGATTTCGACAAGTTGATGCACCTGAACGTACGTTCGGCGCTGGTCTGCACCCAGGCTCTGTTGCCCTCCATGAAAGCTTCCGGCATGGGGCGTATCGTGCTGAATACCAGCCGCGTGGTACTGGGCAAGGAAGCGCGCACCATCTACAGCGCCACCAAGGGCGCGCTGCAGTCCATGGCGAGGACCTGGGCACTGGAGCTGGCGCAACACGGCATTACCGTCAATTGCGTCGCCCCCGGGCCCATCGCCACCAGCGCCTTCTGGCAGAACAACCCACCGGATTCCGAACGCGCCCGGCGCATCATCGACAACATCCCGCTAAAGCGCATGGGCCAGCCCGAGGACGTGGCCCAGGCGATCAGTTTCTTCTGCGATGAGCGTAGCGGCTTCATCACCGGACAGACTCTTTTCGTCTGCGGCGGTGTCACGGTCGGCTAGGCGGATGCCTAGCCGGGGGCGCCTAGCCGGGGGCGCCTAGCCGAGGCTTTTACTTCACCACACCTTTTTGCCGCAGGGCGCTGATCTGTGCAGCGTCCTTGTGAAGCAGGCGCTCCAGCACGCTATCGGTATCCTCGCCCAGGCGCGGGGGCGGCTTGCGGTACTCCAAGGGCGTCCGTGAGAACTTGGTAGGATTGGCCACGCCGGGCACCACACCACTATCCGTCTCCAGTTCCACTTTCATGCCCCGGGCCCGCACTTGGGGGTCGTCGAATACCTGTGCGATATTCTGGATCGGCCCGCAGGGAACGCTGATGGCGCCCAGCATCTCGATCCATTCGCGGCTGGTACGGGTGCGGGTGATCTCCACCATGATCGGCACCAGGTCGAGCCGATGTCTGACCCGCTCGGGATTGGTACTGAAACGAGGGTCGGCCGCGAGCTCGGGGCGTCCCACCGCCTCGCAAAAGCGCTGGAACTGGCCATCGTTGCCGATGGCGATGATCACTTTCTCTCCATCCGCCGTCGGGAACGGCTGGTACGGCACCAGGTTGGGATGGTATTCACCGGTACGGGTCGGTGGCGAGCCGCTGCAGAAATAGTTGAGCGCCTGATTGGCCAGCCAGCTGACCTGAACGTCGAGCAGGGCCATATCGATATACTGCCCTTCCCCGGTGCTGTGGCGGTGATGCAGCGCACCGAGGATGGCGATGGTGGCGTTCATCCCGGTGGTCAGGTCGGATACCGCCATGCCCACCCGCTGCGGCCCGGCGCCAGGCTCACCGTCTGCCGCCCCGGTGATGCTCATCAAGCCCGCTTGCGCCTGGATCAGGTAGTCGTAGCCGGCCATCGAGGCCATGGGCCCGGTCTGGCCGAAACCGGTGATTGAGCAGTAGATCAAGCCGGGGTTGATAGCTTCCAGCGTGGCGTAATCGAGCCCCTTGCGCGCCAGGCCGCCGCTCTTGAAATTTTCCACCAGAATGTCACTGTCCGCCGCCAGCTCGCGAACCAGCGCCTGCCCTTCCGGCTGGCCGATATCCACCGTCACCGAGTGCTTGCCGCGATTGGCGGAAAGGTAGTAGGCCGATTCCCGGGTGTCCTTGCCCTCCTTATCCTTCAACCAAGGGGGACCCCAGTGGCGCGTATCGTCGCCAAGAGTTGGGTGCTCGATCTTGATCACCTCGGCACCCATGTCGGCCAGTATCTGCGTACACCACGGGCCTGCCATTACGCGACTCAAGTCCAGCACCCGTAATCCTGTCAGCGGTCCCGCCATTGCAATTCTCCGGTAGTCGTCACACTTGCTGTGATTCGTCAGCGTTGCGCGCTTCACGCCGCGATGACACAAAGCGGTAAATCGCCAGGGCGATGGAGCCTACCGTCAGGGCGATGAAGAACCAGGTGATGGGTCCGCGCACGAAAATCGACAGATCATTGGAACCGATCAGCAGGGAGCGGCGCAGGTTGTCTTCGAACATCGGGCCGAGGATGAAACCGATCAAGAACGGCGCTGCCGGAATGGCGGCACGATTGAAGACATAGCCCAGCACCCCGAAAGCCAGCATCACCCATATATCAAAGGTGTCGTTGTTGACCGCATAAGCGCCGTAGACGCAGAACATCAGTACGATGGGAAAAAGAATCGACTTGGGAATATCGGCGATCAACGAGAAATACTTGATCGCCGCATTGCCCACTACCAGCAGCACCACGGAACTGAACATGATGCCCATGAACAGCGCATAGATCAGTGACAGGTTTTCCTGGAACATGACCGGACCGGGCGTCAGCCCATGCACCATGAACGCCCCGAGGATGATCGCCGTGATGACATCACCCGGAATACCCAGGGAGAGCAGGGGAATCATCGTCGCCCCGGCCACCCCATTGTTGCCGGCCTCGGCGGCGGCCACACCCTCCACTTCGCCCTTGCCGAAGTTCGCCTTGTTGGGCGAGCGCCGGCGAGCATCGCTGTAGGAGATGAACGCGGCGGCGGTGGCCCCGGTACCCGGGATCGCGCCGATGATGACCCCGATCAAGCTGCCGCGCACAATGCTTTTCAAGCAACGCTTGAGCTCGGAAAAGGCCAGTCCCGCCCCACTCGCCTTGGTCTGGAAGTGGGGAACCGCCTTCTTGCGATAGAACTCGATGATTTCAGGAATAGCGAAAAGGCCGATCAGCAACGGGATGAAGGAAATGCTATCCATCAGGTTGTAGTTGCCGAAGGTGAGACGCTGGGAGCCAAAGACGTCATCAAGCCCCACCATGGACAGCAGTATACCCAGCAAGGCGGCCATCAAGCCCTTGATCATGGAGCCGCTGGCCAGGGAAATGATGATGGTGAGCGAGAAGCAGATCAGCCAGAAAAATTCCGGCGCCCCGAAGTTTAGGGCGATCTTGGCCAGGTAGGCGGCAAAGAAGATCAACGCGATATTGGAGATGAAATCGGCGATAACCGAGGAATAAAGCGCGGTTTTCAGTGCTTTCTTGGCATGACCTTGCTGGGCCATGGGATAGCCGTCCAGCAACGTGCAAGCAGACGCGGGAGAGCCCGGGGTCCGTATCAGTATGGCCGTGATCGAACCGCCATACATTCCCCCCTTGTAGATCCCCACCAGCAGCAGAATAGCGGCAATCGGCTGCATGGAAAAGGTGAACGGCAGCGCCAGCGCCACCGCCATGGTCGCCGTCAACCCGGGGATGGAGCCGACGACCACGCCGATTACCACACCTATGGCGATCGCCAGGAAGTTATCCAGGCTAAAGAATATCTGTATGACTTCCGAAAAGTTTTCCATAGTTCACCCAGAACAGGAGTCGTTCACCCGAACCAATAATGGTTCACCCAGAGCAGTGGTTAGCGATTCAGAACCAGAACGGCATCATCGGAAGCGGCACGTTCATGATCTCTACAAACAAGAGCGACACGACGATGGGAAACAGGAACGCCAGACTATAGACCCACCACGTGCGAACGGGGTGTGCCACGAAGAGCACCAGCGTTGCCAGAATTCCGCAGATTATAGCGCCCAAGGTCTCGAACAGGGCGACATAGATCACCAGCGCCACCACCATCATCACGAAACGCTGGGGCGACCCTTTTTCGATGGTTCGTTCATCCGCCTCGGTATCGCCTTCCACCAGCAACCCTTGGAAGATAAGGAGAACGGAAAACAGCAGGATCAACCAACCAACGATCTCCGGCAGCCACCGCGGTGACATCATCGGATTTTGCAGAATCGGCGGCTCGTTTATGAAGTTGGGCACCAGGTAAAAAACCAGCACAAGGGAAAAGCCCAGCAGGACGATTCCCGCGATCACGTCGCCGGTATCCTTAATCTTCAACCTACGTTTGGATTCCGAGGTAGTCATTACTGCCTTCTCCAGAAAAACAAGAGAGGCGAGGGCGCAAGCCCTCGCCTCAGTGCTTGATGGGGAGACTACCTAGCTCACTGGCTGATGCCAGCCTGCTGGGCGACTTCTTCCCAACGCTCGACTTCGTCGGCGATGAATTGCTTGAACTCTTCACCTTCGACTTGGCCCGGCTCGGCGCCCAGCTGCTCGGCGAAGTCCAGGAACTCTTCACGCTCCATGACCTTGTCCAAGGCATCCTTCATGACGCTTTGCGCTTCTTCCGGGAAGGAGTTGTGCGCAATCAGGCCGAACCATGCGGTGGTGACGAACTGGTCGAGATTGTACTCACCGATTTCCGACAGAGTGGGAACGTCGGGCAGATACTCGGAGCGCTCGGCGGAGGTAACGGCCAAGGCACGCAGGTCACCCGAGCGGATATGCGAAAGCACGGTCGGCATGTTCTCGAACGAGACATCCACGTCGCCACCCAGCAGGGCAGGAAGCGCCGCGCCGCTGCCGGCAAATGGTACCGCCGTCATGTTGGTGTCGGTCAATGTCTTGAACAGCTCGCCGGACATGTGGATGGAGCTGCCCACGCCACTGTGGCTGAACGTCATGTTCTCTTCTTTCGCCGCTTCGACGAATTCAGTGACGTTTTCGTAAGGGCTGTCCGCCGGTACCACCATGACGTTGGGAATGTCGATCATGTTCTGCAGGAAGACGAAATCCTCGACCGGATCGTAGCTCAGGTCAGGGTAGATCGCGGCACCGATGGTGTGACCTGGTGATGCCATCAGAACAGTATGATCGGCATCGCGACCACCACGAGCGAGACGGCCGGTACCCACGGTGGAACCCGCACCCGGGCGATTTTCCACGACCACGTTGGCATCGAGCTCCTGCTGGAGAAGATCGGCGACGCGACGCGACAGCACATCGGTGGTGCCACCCGGTGCGTAGGGAACTACCAGGCGAACGTCATCGGTCGGCCATTCATCGGCGCTGGCGGAGGAAACGGTCAGGCCGAGTGCCAGGGCGCTGCCGCAGGCGGCCATGCATGTTGCGTTGAGAAGTTTTTTCATCAGATCGAATCCTGTTGTATTTTGTGGTCTTTGTTCGCGATGCGTACATGTATTCGCAAAACATGGAAGCAGGTTACTGTGATCTTCCCTTGGGCAAAAACCCAACTTTAGTCGTACCCAGGTAAAAATGGCCTTGCGCCAAGCGAAGATCCGCTTGAACAAGCAACCAAATGTTCGCATAACGAACAAATCTGCGTTATTGTTTTTATCATCTTATTTATAGCACTTAAAGGAAGAGGTTACGTCACCATGCAGGACGACGTTCTAAGCCCCGAGAGCCGTGATTTCGTCACGGCTCTGGCCAGCGGACTCGAAGTCATCAGGGCGTTTGACGATGCACACCCCCGGCTAACGCTAAGCGAAGTGGCGGCGCGTACGGGCATGAACCGGGCCAAGGCACGGCGTTTTCTGCTGACCTTGCATGCACTCGGCTACATCCGAAAGCAGCAACGCCAATTCGAACTCGCTCCGCGAGTCCTGCAACTCGGCTATGCCTTCCTGTCGGCCAATAACTATCAGGGCGTCATCCAGCAATGTCTTGAGGATATAACCGTCGAGATCGGCGAATCCTCGTCGCTGGGAGTATTGGATGGAAATGATGTGATATACGTGGCACGTTCGGCGGCAAAGCACCGCCTGATGGCGATTTCCCTCTCCGTCGGCACACGCCTGCCGGCCGCCCACACCTCCATGGGGCGGGTACTGCTGGCACAACTGCCCGATGCGGAGCTGGAGCAGTACCTTGCCCAAGTAACCCTCGAGCGTCACACCAACAAGGCCGTGACGTCGGCCGATGAGTTGCGCCGTCATATTCTGGCGGCGCGACAGCAGGGCTATGCCCTGGTCGACCAGGAGCTGGACCCCGGGTTACGCTCCCTGGCGGTACCCGCCTTCGATGCGAGCGGCAAGTTGCTTGGCGCCATCAATATCAGCACCAACGCCGCTCGCGTGGACCTCGAGACCCTATTGCGCGATTACCTTCCGGTATTGCAGCGCAAAAGCCGTCAGATCCGTTCATTGGTGCATTAGTCAGATACGTTCATTGATGTATTATCCGTTCATTGGTGTATTAATGGTGGGCAATTCGCTACGGCTTTCCCTGGCCGGCGGCAAGAATCGCGTCCAGGGCGGCCTGATAGCCCTGGACACCCAGGCCGGCGATTACTCCGTCGGCACGCAACGAGACATAGGAGTGATGGCGGAAACTTTCACGCTTGTGCACGTTGGAGATGTGGACTTCGTACACGGTGCCTTCGAAGGTATGCAAGGCATCCAGCAACGCCACTGACGTATGGGTGTAGGCGGCGGGATTGATGATGATCGCCCGGGTACCGTCGAGCCGCGCGGCATGAATGGCATCGATCAATTCACCTTCATGGTTGCTCTGCAAGCAGGCCAGCTCCCAGCCGGCCACCGTGGCTTTCTCTTCCAGGCGCTGGTTGATATCGGCCAGGGTGGCATGGCCGTAGAGCTCCGGTTGTCGGGTACCCAAGAGATTGAGATTGGGGCCGTTGAGTACGAGTATCTTGCGCGTTTCCACTAACTCTCTCCTAGTCTCGTTGACGTCATCTGGCGCCGGGCCAGGCGCTGGCCGGCCCATGCCGCCGCCAACCACAGCAAGGGGCTGCCGACGGCATACACCAATGCCGTCAAGCCATTGCTTTGCTGCCACAATTGTAGGGTCTCAAGGCTGAACAGGGAAAAGGTGGTAAAACCGCCGCAAAACCCGGCGATCAGAAATGGTTGCCAGCGGGCGATCCAGCTCGATTGCAGTGCCGACGCACGCGTGGCAAACCAGGCGATCAATGCCGACCCCACCAGGTTGACGGCCAAGGTTCCCCACGGGAAAGCGGGTCCAAAGACACTCAGACTGATAAGCGAGACAAGATAACGTGCCCCCGTGCCCAGGCCGCTGCCTAGCGCCACCCCCAGATAGTTCGCCACTGTTTCTCGATTCACTTTCGATTCACCGGCCCGCTTCCCATGTCGCTCTGCCATTGACCCTTTCGTTCTCACCCTAGCCGGCCACCTAACCACCATCCCGCCGCAGCCAGGGCGATACCACCGAGGCAGGAAATCGTCATGTTGCTTATCGCCGCCAGGAGGCGCCCCTCTTGCCACAGTGAAAGCGTCTGCAGGCTCAGCGACGAGACGGTGGAATAACCGCCCAGCAGGCCGGCGGCCAACAGTGTCCAGGCCTGGGGAGTGGTGGAAAGGTCCGGCGACAGCAAAATTCCCGCCGCCAGACCGATCAGGAAGGCGGCGGATAGATTGACCACAAGTGTGCCCCAGGGAAAGGCCGTGCCGATCCACCTTGCCAATGTATTGGAGACGGCCACCCGTGCCACCCCGCCCAGTGCACCTCCCAGCATGACCCAGCCCAACCCGCTCGCTACAATCATCACTTCCCTCTTGCCGTGTTCGCTCTTGGCCCGCCATGCTCGCCGCAAGTTACCGGCGTGCTACATTGCATCGTTACCGACACGAAAGGAGCCGGGCAATGCCCTTGCCGCTGTATCTCGGCCTGGCCATGTGGGCCAACCAGGAGTGGGCCGGTAGCCTGTATCCGCCCCATGCGGGGCACGATCTGCTGGGCGAGTACGCCCACATCTTTACCGCCGTTGAAGGCAATACGACGTTCTATAGCGGGGCTCCACGCATGGAGACCCTACAATCCTGGGCACGACAGGCACCGTCTGAGTTTCGTTTCTGCTTCAAGCTGCCGAGTCGAATCACTCACGAACAGCGCCTCTCTCGATTGGAGG
The DNA here is from genome assembly GCF_039691755.1 of Halomonas sp. Bachu 37. NCBI lineage: Bacteria > Pseudomonadati > Pseudomonadota > Gammaproteobacteria > Oceanospirillales > Halomonadaceae > Halomonas > Halomonas kashgarensis. Next base: position 3,367,884 of record NZ_CP137552.1, read on the forward strand.
ACGCCTGGGGCTTCCTCGACGCCCTGGCTCCGCTGCATGATCGCCTGGGGCCAACCATGGTGCAACTGCCTCGGGATTTCGGCCCTCGCGAGCTACCCAGGCTGGAAGCGTTACTGGCAAGCTGGCCGAAGGCGCTGCCCTGTGCCGTGGAGGTACGCCATCCCGAGTTTTTCCACAAGGGCACGGCAGAAACCGCTCTCAACCGATTGTTGATAACTTATCGGGCCAACCGCGTCATGTTGGATGTACGGCCACTGTTTTCCACCGATCCCCAGGGCCACCCGGGCATGGCCAAGGCTCAGCAGGAAAAGCCGAAACTCCCGCTACACGTGCTTTCCACGGGAGACCAGCCGATCATTCGTTTCATTGGCCATATTGACAAAGACGTTAATCAACGCTACTTCCAGCCGTGGGTAGCGCGTCTAAACCTGTGGATAAATCAGGGGAAAACCCCTTTCTTGTTTGTGCATACCGCAGATAACCGGGATGCTCCGCGCATGGCTCGTAGCCTTTATCCACCGCTGGCAAAGGCGGCTGACCTGCCATCATTACCCCCCTTCGCCGATGAGCAGCAATCCGAACTGTTTTAATGCACTGTTTCAGTGCGACCTGCTGGCATGCTCGCCTTTGATCGGATAAATTGCCTCCTCTTCGGAAATAGTAAGCATGTGGACACTTTTCCGAATAGCGACGACCCAAACATTGCCGGGCAAGTCGCCGGTATAGGGCACGCAATGAATCAAAACAATTCAACTCGACACGTCTATCCAATAAAAAGGTGATGTATGGCGAAACTAGCGCATGCGCAATGGTCTTCACGAATGACCTTTGTGCTGGCCGCTGCCGGTTCGGCAGTGGGACTGGGGAATATCTGGCGTTTTTCCTACCTGGTGGGGGATAGCGGGGGCGCAGCGTTCGTCCTGGTCTACCTGGCGTGTGTGGCTCTGGTCGGGATGCCGGTACTGGTTGCGGAGTGGATGATCGGCCGCAGAGGACAGAAAAACCCCATCAATAGCATGGTGGATCTGGCAAGACAGCACGGCAAGAGCCCAGCTTGGGCCCTGGTAGGCGCCAGCGGGGTACTGGCGGCCTTCCTGATCCTGTCGTTCTACAGTGTGATCGGCGGCTGGTCGCTCAACTACACCCTGGGTTCGGTCATCGGTACCTTCAGCGGCCAAGACGCCGATGGCGTCAGCGAATTGTTCGGCGGCATGCTGGGCGACCCCACTACACTGCTGCTGTGGCATAGCGCCTTCATGCTGCTGGTGATCGGCATCGTGGCGCGTGGCGTGACCAAGGGGCTGGAGAGCGCGGCACGCTCGATGATGCCGGCCCTGATCATCCTGCTGTTGATTCTGGTCGGTTACGGCGTTGCCAGCGGCCACTTCGGCGAGGCGCTGGCCTTCATGTTCCAGCCCGACTGGAGCGCGTTGAATGGCGGCGTAGTGCTGGCGGCCATGGGCCAGGCGTTCTTCACCCTGTCGCTGGGCATGGGCATCATGATGGCCTACGGCTCCTACCTCGGTGAAGACGTCAACCTACTGAGTACGGCACGCACGGTCATCATTCTGGATACCGCAATCGCCTTGCTGGCGGGCCTGGCGATCTTCCCCATCGTCTTCGCCAACGGTTTGAGCGCCGGCGAAGGACCGGGGTTGATCTTCGTCACCCTGCCACTGGCGTTCGGCAACATGACCGGCGGCACGCTGCTCGGCCTGATGTTCTTCCTGCTGCTGACATTCGCCGCCCTGACCTCGGCCATCTCGCTGCTCGAACCGGTGGTGGAAATGATGGAGGAGCGCACCTCGATGCCTCGCGTCACGGCTACCGTGGTGAGCGGGATCACGGTCTGGCTGCTGGGGGTGGCCGCCTTGCTGTCGTTCAATGTGTGGGCTGACTTCACGATCGTCGGTCTCAACATCTTCGACCTGCTGGATACCTTTACCAGCAAGATCCTGCTGCCGTTGACCGGCCTGGGCGCTATCGTCTTCGTGGCCTGGTGTCTCAAGCGCGAAAGCGTGGAAGCCGAGCTGGGCCTGTCCGCCACTGGCGTCAGTGTATGGAACGTAATCGCTCGTTTCGTGGCCCCCATCGGGGTAGTAGCCGTGTTCGTCGCCGGCTTGATCTAAGCCGCGACTGCGCGTCAAGACAGGGTCTCGCCATTCGGTGGCGGGACCCTTTGTTCAATGCGAATCGCCTATAACTTAAGCACGAGTCAACTTAAGTACGAGTCGACAGTCGGTGGATAGTGAGCGTGAAGGTCAGTGCAGTTCGCCTTCCAGCTTATCTTCCTCTTCCTCCGGCAACGCAGAGATGGCCCGGGACAACTGTTGAAACTCCCGATGCAGCTCGATCCCCCGGCGGGCCCGCAGGCTACGCTGCGCGGCGCTACGCCTGCGCTGGGCGTGCTCATCCACTTCCATGCTCATGAAGATGTCCAGTAGCTCGCTCTTGAATGAAGTGATTCGTTCGACGTTTCGCATGATCGACGTTTCCTCCAGCAGAATATGCCTACTTGGTTCTGCCTGCAGTCATCGAGTTTTACTCATGATGCAGTGCGGCACTTCATTTCTTACTATAACTTAGTTGACAAAATGATGACGCTCGCGTGGCGTTTTCGACAACGGCCTTTCAACGCTTCTCTCTCGACTTGCCCATTTAGTCGATGACTCAGGCATACTGTGCCGGGCGCCTTGCCGGCGCCGCATGAATCATTACCAAGGAGCTGAACGTGAGTCGCGCCCTGTTCGATGAAATGAGACGCCGCATGGAGCACTTTCGCCGCTCCGAGCAAAAGGTGGCGCGCTTTGTGCTGCGCAACCCCGATGAAGTGATCCATATGCGTATCGTCGACCTGGCGACCGAAGCCAAGGTCAGCGAGCCCACCGTGGTGCGTTTCTGCCGTGCGCTGGGTTGCAACGGCTTCCAGGACTTCAAGCTCCAACTGGCCCAGATGCTGGCCACCGGCAGCCAGTTCGCCCAGTTCTCGATGAACGATAGCGACTCGGTGGCGGAGTTCTCGCACAGTATCTTCGACTCCACCGTCGGCACCCTGCTGTCGGTACGCGACCGGCTCGACAACGAGGCGCTGGGTCGGGCGGTCAATGCTCTGGCCATGGCCAACCGGGTCGAATTCTACGGTTTCGGCGCCTCCGGCGCGGTGGCCTTCGATGCCCAGCACAAGTTCTTTCGCCTGCAGATTTCCACCTCCGCCTACGCCGACCCGCACATGCAGAACATGTCGGCAGTGACGCTCAAGCCGGGCGACGTAGTGGTGGCAATCTCCCAGACCGGGCGCACCAAGGCATTGGTCGCAAGCGTCCGCCTGGCGCGCGAGGCCGGGGCCACGGTGATCGGGCTCTGCCCCAGTGGTTCGCCGCTGGCCGAGGAAGTCACTCTGCCGCTGTATATCGACGTGCACGAGGACACCGAGATCTATACCCCCATGAGTTCGCGCATTGCCCACCTGGTCCTGGTCGACGTGCTGGCCGTCGGCGTGGCCAAGACCCGCGGTCCGCACCTGGCCGAGCAGCTCAAGGCGGTGAAGAAGAGCCTGACGCCGCTGCGCTTTCCCGAAGAAGGATGAAGGCCGAAGCCGCAGGCCGTCTATGCTAGCTCCTGTCTATGCTAGAATGGGCGCCCATTTTCGACCCGGCAGCGGCTTGCATGGATGACGTCACGGCGATCCTAGATTCGTTAAATTCCGACCAGCGCGAAGCGGTCAGCGCACCCCAGGGCAACCTGCTGGTCCTGGCCGGCGCCGGCTCGGGCAAGACGCGGGTACTGGTACACCGCATCGCCTGGCTGATGCAGTCGGAGGGCCTCTCGCCCTATGCCCTGCTGGCGGTCACCTTCACCAACAAGGCCGCCCGCGAGATGCGCACCCGCCTGGAAGCCTTGCTGGGTCTCTCGCTGCGCCATGTGTGGGTGGGCACCTTCCACTCCATTGCCCACCGCCTGCTGCGCACTCACTGGCAGGATGCGCGCCTTCCGCAGCACTTCCAGATCATCGATTCCGACGACCAGCTGCGCCTGGTCAAGCGGCTGCTGAAGGATCACTCGATCGACGACGAGCGCTTCCCGCCGCGGCAGGTGCAGGCGTTCATCTCCGGCTGCAAGGAGGAGGGGCTGCGCCCGTCCCAGGTGGATGTCCACGGCGACGCCTACCTGGGGCAGATGGCCGAGCTTTATGAGCGCTACCAGTTGACCTGCGAGCGCGGCGGCCTGGTCGATTTCGGCGAACTGCTGCTGCGCAGCCTGGAACTACTGCGCGATAACCCGGCGCTGCTGACCCACTATCAGTCGCGCTTCGGCCATGTGCTGGTCGACGAATTTCAGGACACCAATACCCTGCAGTATGCCTGGCTGAAGCTGTTGACCGGCCAGCGCACGCCGATGACCGTGGTCGGCGACGACGACCAGTCGATCTACGGCTGGCGCGGCGCCAAGGTGGAAAACATCCGCCGCTTCGAGCAGGAATTTCCCGACACCCGGACCGTTCGCCTGGAACAGAACTACCGCTCCACCAGCGCCATTCTGGATGCCGCCAACGCCCTGATCAGCCACAACAGCGAGCGCATGGGCAAGGAATTGTGGACGGCTGGAGCGCGGGGCGAGCCGATTTCCGTCTACGCCGGCTTCAATGACCTGGAAGAAGCCCGCTTCATCGTCGATACCATCAAGGAGAAGGTGGCCGAAGGCAGCCTGCGGCGGGATGTGGCGATTCTCTACCGTTCGAACGCCCAGTCACGCCTGCTGGAAGAGACCCTGATCCGTCAGGGCATGCCCTATCGCATCTATGGCGGCCACCGCTTCTACGAGCGCCTGGAAATCAAGAATGCCCTGGCCTATCTGCGCCTGTTGCTCAACCGTGACGACGATGCCTCGCTGGAGCGTGTGATCAACGTGCCCACCCGGGGAATCGGCACCCGCACCGTGGAGATTCTGCGCCACCACGCTCGCGAGGAAAATATTCCGCTGTGGCAGGCGCTGCAGAACGCCAGCTCGGACGGCACCCTGAAGGGGCGCGCGGCCAACTCGCTGCAAGCGTTCGCCAACCTGATCGAGCGCCTCGACAACGACTGCGCCGGCCTGACCCTGCATGAAATCGTCGATCACGTGCTGGTCCACACCGGTCTGATCGAACATCACAAGAGCGAGCGGGGCGAAAAGGGCCAGGCCCGGGTGGAAAACCTGGAGGAGCTGGTAACCGCCGCCCGCGCCTTCACCCAGGCCGATGCCTTCGAGACTCCCGAGGCCGGCGAAGGCCTGGCCGCGCTTGAGGCGTTTCTCTCGGAAGCCGCACTCAATGCCGGCGATCACGAAGCCGACGAGTTCGAGGACAGCGTCCAGTTGATGACCCTGCACTCCGCCAAGGGGCTGGAATTCCCGATCGTTTTCATCGCCGGGGTCGAGGAGGGCCTGTTTCCCCACAAGATGTCGCTGGAGGAGCCCGGGCGCCTCGAGGAGGAGCGGCGGTTATGCTATGTCGGCGTGACCCGGGCCATGCACAAGCTCTACCTGACCCACGCCGAGACCCGGCGTTTGCACGGCAAGGAAGTGTTTCCGCGTCCCTCGCGTTTTCTGCGCGAGCTACCCGAGGCCCTGCTGGAAGAGGTCCGCCTGCGTGGCCAGGTATCGCGCCCGATGACCGCCTCACGCCCCACCCTGACCCAGCAGCAGGTCGAAGGCGGCGATGACCTGCCCAGCCTGCACGTCGGCCAGCGGGTATCGCACCCGGTATTCGGCGAAGGCGTGATACTCAATGCCGAAGGCCAGGGGGTCCGGGCCCGCGTACACGTGAGTTTCGAAGGCGAGGGAGACAAGTGGCTGGTGCTGGGCTTTGCCAAGCTCACCCCGCTTTGATGGCGCATTGCTTGAGTCCAAACGCAACTTGCCCAACAAAAGCGGCTTGACGCATACTGCTTGGCGGACACTTGCACATCCCCTGTGCATTTATAAAAAAACACAATTCCGGAGACTTGCCCGCATGCAACGCCGCAACTTCCTCAAGACCGTCGGCCTCGGCGCCGCCGGTGCCGTCGCCGCTCCTTTCGTTTCCACCGCCAAGGCTCAGGAAACCTACAGCTGGGACATGGTCACCTCGTGGCCGAAGAACTTCCCCGCCCTGGGCACGGGTGCCAACGATTTCGCCCAGCGCGTCGAACAGCTCTCCAACGGCCGCATGCGCATCCGTGTGCACGGCGCCGGTGAACTGGTACCCGCCATGGAAGTGTTCGATGCCGTGGCCGCCGGCACCGCCGAGATGGGTCACTCCGCGTCCTACTACTGGCGTGGCAAGGTAGCCGCCTCGCAATTCTTCACTGCCGTACCCTTCGGCATGAATACCCGCGAAACCAATGCCTGGCTGTATCACGGCGGTGGTCAGGAACTGTGGGACGAGGTCTATGCCAAGCACAACCTCAAGCCGTTCCCGGTGGGCAACACCACGACCCAGCCGGGCGGCTGGTTCAAGAAAGAGATCAACTCGCTCGACGATCTCCAGGGCCTCAAACTGCGCCTGCCGGGGCTGGCGGGAGAAGCGATGAATCGCATCGGCGTCACCACCGTCAACATGCCGGGCTCCGAGATCTTCACCTCGATGCAGACCGGCGCGCTCGACGCCGCCGACTGGGTGAGCCCGTACAATGATCTGGCGTTCGGCCTGCACCAGGTGGCCGACTACTACTACACCTCGGCATGGAACGAGCCGAGCGCCATCCTCGAAGGCACCATCAACCTGGATGCGTGGAACTCACTGCCCGACGACCTGAAAATCGTGGTTACCGAAGCCGCGCGTGCCTCCAACCTGTCCATGATCAGCGAGTTCACCTACCGTAACGCGCAGGCGCTGGACACCCTGGTCAACGAGCATGACGTCAAGCTGCGCACCTTCCCGGAAGACGTGATGCAGGCGCTTTTCGAAGCATCTAAAGAGGTCATTCGCGAGCAGACCGAAAGCGATGCCGATTCCAAGAAAGTGTACGACTCCTATCGTGCCTTCCAGGAACTGGTCCGCACTTCAACGGATAGCGGTGAATTCACTTACCTGAAGAGCCGCGCCAACGTCGGCGCCTGATAGAGCCGCTTGCCGGTTTTCCCGGCTAGTACCGCAAAAGGGCGCTTCGGCGCCCTTTTGCATTCCCGTCCTTTAATCACGCTCTTTAGTCACGTTGTCGCTGAAAGCAGAGCAAGAGCGAAGGAGATGTCCTGACTCAACAGCTCGATAGCCACGAACATTTGCATGACGGTACCTCCTGTCATATCACTGGCAGGCCGGCGGCTTTCCACTCTGGATAACCTTCCTCGAAGCGTCTGATCCGATAGCCGAGTTGCCCCAGACGCCGAACAGCCTCATGCGATAAGGTGCAATAACGGCCCCGACAGTAGGCGACGATTTCCTTGTCACGAGGAAGCTTATCCAGCATGTCTTCCAACTGCGTCAGAGGAATGTTGATCGCCTCGGGCAGGTGGCCGGCCTCGAACTCATCTTCAGGACGTACGTCCAGCAGCGCGACCTTGCCGCTTTTCAGCCCAGTCAGCAATGTGTCCCTGGATACCGCCTCCAGTGCCCCGCCCGCATCGTCGTCGGCAAATAGCCGGCTCACCAGACGCTCCATCTCGGCCAGGTTGGTTTCGGCGACCTGTCTGAGCAATTCCATCAGGGTAACGATCCGCTCATCGGTCAACTGGTAGATCATCTGCTTGCCGGAACGGCTGGCAGTGACAAGACCCGCTCGCCGCAGATGCTGAAGGTGCTGGGAGGCGTTGCCTACCGTGAGGCTGGTGACCCCGGCCAATGTCTCTACCGAGGCATCGGCCTGGGCCAGACGCTCCAGCAATGCCAGGCGATGGCCGTTACCCAGGGCTCGGGCGACCTGAGCCAGAGTATCGAGAAGATCCTGTTGCGACGTCATCGATTCACCTCTAAGGGACGAAAGCTGGATATTGCGCCTATTGTGCCGCTTGACAAATCACTATGCTTACTTTAATCATTCTATCAATCAATAGAATGATATTAAGGTTAGCATATGCATACACTTATCATCATTAACGATCCTCCCTATGGCACTGAAAGGCTCTACAACGGCTTGCGCCTTACTCACGCCCTGCTGAAGCAGGATGGCGAAGTGACAGTATTTCTGATGGGAGATGCCGTGTCAGGTGCTAAGGCGGGACAGAAGACACCGGATGGCTTCTACAACACCGAGCGCATGATCAAGCGGGTCATTACCAAAGGAAAAGTATTGCTGTGCGGCACCTGCATGGAGGCACGCGGGCTCACTGATGCGGAGCTCGTCGAAGGGGCTGAGCGCAGCACCATGGATGCCTTGGCGGAAGCCACCGAACTGGCCGATAAGGTCTTGGTGTTCTGAACCAACTCACCCTCCGAGGCGATAGCCCATGGAGCTTGCCCGAATGGAAAAGCGCAACGTGGCCAGCCCCGACTTTCGCAGCCGGGCCATTTCCTTCGTCATGGCCGGCGGTGTGGTGGCCACCTGATCGGAACGATAATTGGAGGTGAAACATGAACGACCATATCCAGTCTCACAAAGCCGAGCCGGTTCGTTTCAAGGACCTGCTGACTGAGGCCGATATCGCGGTACCGAAGCTCTCGCCCGCCGAAGCAGCAGAAAAGCTTCGCTCCAAAGACGTGCTCGTGGTGGACGTGCGTGATCTGTCCGAGGTGGAGAAGAGCGGCAAGATCAAAGGCGCAGTGAACGTCTCGCGCGGAATGCTGGAGTTGAGCGTCGATCCAGAGGGGCCTCACTACGACCCCAGATTCCAGAAGGGCAAGACGATTCTGGTTTACTGTGTCGTGGGCATCCGCTCGGCGCTCGCCGGCAAGACGCTCCTCGACATGGGGTTTGGACCCGTGTTCAACATGGGTGGATTCGAGGAGCTTATCGATGCCGGAATAGAGACCGAGACAGTATAGCGTTCGCGGTACGGGCAGATTGACCAAACGTAGCTAGCGACTTCAGACTTTACCCCTCGCCGCGTACCGCGCGTATGCGGCCGTTGTCGTCCAGGGCCACCATCACGAAGCGCGCCTCGGTGACCTTCTGGCGATCGTCCAGAGAGCGACCGAGCGGCGGACGCACCCAGACTTCCACGTCGATCTTGATCGAGCTATGGCCGATTTCACGCACATCGGTAAACACGCTGACCATCGAGCCCACGCGGACCGGACTGAGAAAGTCCATCGCTTCGATCGCCACCGTGGCGGTACGCCCCCCCGCCTCACGTCCCGCCGCCAATTCAGCGGCCTGGTCCATGTGATTGACCAGCCACCCCCCGGAAATATCGCCGTAAAGATTGGCATCCTGACGGGAAGCCAGTAATTTCAAGGTAAGCTGACCGCGCGGGGTAGGAACATCGTCCAGGTCGGTATCAAGTACGCTCATGTTTTTTCGCTTTGCAAGTTATTGTTGTGGCTAAAGGTTGCAGTGCAATACCTATCGTTGATCGCAGCGCAGTAAACCATAGGAGGGGAAACGTTTGAATAACCGCGTCGCGTTTTTTCCACCCCGCACGGCTGGGTGGCGATGCTGGGCGTTCAGCCTGGTCCTGCTCTGCCTGCCTTTTGGCAGCCACGCTGACGACTCCATCAGCGGTACCCTGGGCGCGGTGGGCTCGGACACCATGGCGGAACTGATGCTGCGCTGGGGAGAGGCGCTTAACGCCCGCCATCCCGGAATTCGCCTGCAGTTCAAGGCGGGAGGTTCCGCCGAGGCACCTACCGCGCTGCTGGCGGGCACTACCCGACTGGGACCGATGTCGCGGCGCATGACCGCCGAGGAGCACGATGCCTTCGTGGCACGCTACGGTTATCCCCCACTGGCACTCAAGGTGGCTCAGGACGCCCTGACCGTGGTGGTCCACCGTCACGCCCCGCTCGACCGGCTCACCCTGGAACAGATCGATGCACTGTTCTCCACCACGCGACGCTGCGGCGCCGATACCGCGCTGACACGTTGGGAGCAGTTGCCGCTCAAGCACCCGTGGCCCTATGGCAAGGTGGCCTTGCATGGGCGCAACCTGGCGTCCGGCACTCACGGGCTGTTCCGCCAGGAGGGGCTTTGCGAAGGGCGGTTTCGCGCCGATATCAGCGAACATCCCGGCTCCTCGGCGGTCGTTGCCGCGGTAGGGGAATCCCCCGGCGCCATGGGCTATACCGGCTATAACCACCTGACTCCCGCGGTTCGCGCCCTGGCGGTGGAGGATGCGGCGGGTCGGGCGATCCCCCCCACGCCACAGACGATCCAGAGCGGCGCCTATCCGCTGACACGCTTTCTGTATCTGTACGTCAACCTGCCCCCCGACGAATCGCTGCCCGCCGTGGAAAACGCCCTGCTGGAATTGATACTGTCTCCCCAGGGGCAACGTATCGCCCAGGCGGCCGGCTTCGTGCCCTTGACCGACGCCATGCGCGACACGCAGCGTTTACCTGAATTATTGTCACCGGAATGACATAAAAATGTCTTAGTGTGACGCTATATAGCTTTCCCCGTTCATCCAGGCGGCCCATGTCACCCGATACCCGCGCTTCTCGCCCAACCTTGCGTGCCCGGCGTCTACGCTCGGCTCGCGATCGCTTCGCCACCGGCTTGATCACCGCGGGTGGCATCGGCGTGCTCGTGGCCTTGCTGGCTCTCGGCCTGTTTCTGCTGTGGGAGACACTGCCGCTTTTACGCCTCGGGGAGTTGTCCGTACTCGCCCAGCTGACCCCGCTGGCGTGGGGCACGCTGAAAGCCGCTCTCTTTGCCCTGCTTTTCGCGGTACCGGTGGCGCTGGGCGCCGCCATGTACTCGGCGATGTTCATGTCCGCGCATCTGCGCAGCCGCATCAAGCCGGTGCTGGAACTCATGGAAGCGGTCCCCGGTGTGGTGATCGGCTTTATCGCCGGGCTGGTGCTGGCTCCCTGGGTGGAGCGTCACCTGGTCAGTGCCCTGGGTGTCGCGATATGGCTGCCGTGCAGTGTGCTGCTGCTCGCCTTCGTCTGGTATCGCCTGCCGCCCGGTTGGCGGCGGCGGCTGCCCTTGAGCGGCGCGGGGCTGTGGCTTGTCGCCTGGCTCGCCGCCATGCTGGCGCTGGCGCTGTGGGCGGCGCCGCTACTGGCATCGTTTCTCGGAGTGGAGGACCTGCGCTTCTGGCTCGATCAGCGCTGGGGCATCGACTACGCCACCCGCAATGCCATGATTGTCGGCGTGGCCATGGGGTTCGCCGTCATTCCGGGGCTCTATGCTCTGGCGGAAGATGCCCTGGCCGACGTGCCAGCGCACTTGATGGAGGGCGCTCAGGCCCTGGGTGCCACTCGCTGGCAGGCACTGTGGAAAGTGGCTATTGCCGCCGCCGGACCAGGGCTTTTCTCTGCGGTGATGATCAGCGCCGGACGGGCGGTGGGAGAAACCATGATCGTCCTGATGGCCAGCGGCAATACCGCGCTGCTCAGCGCCAGCCCCTTCGAGGGAATGCGCTCCATGGCGGCGGCCATCGCCATCGAGCTGCCCGAGGCTGCTCCCGGCGGCGTGACCTATCACCTGCTGATCCTCGCCGCCCTGCTCCTGTTCGTGTTCACCTTTCTGGTCAATACGCTGGCGGAAGTCGTGCGGCAACGCTTGCGGCGGCGCTACCGACGTCTGGAGGGCCGGCCATGATATCGGCTAGCCGGGGCAAGCATCACCGCACGGAAGGGGTATGGCCATGGCTGAGCGCCGCCGGCGTAGCCCTCAGCCTGCTGATGCTGGGTGCGTTGCTGGTACTGCTGGCCGGACGCGGGCTGGGCCATTTTTGGCCTGCACCAATCGAGCAGGTCACCCTGCATGACGGCCGGGTACTGGCGGGGCAGGCCGTCCGCGAGGTAGCACTACCCGCCGAAGCCGGCCAGGAGCGCCTCTATTACAGCGCCAATCGTGACATCGACGGAGCGTTATGGAATTGGGTGGCGGTGGCGAACATCGCCCGGCGTTCCACCCCGCAGGATCTGGTCCTGCTCGACCGCACCCCGTGGGGCGATTTCATCGGCCGGGTGGTGGCCCTGGAAACCCCCGGGGAGCGCCTGGAGGGCGAAGCGGCCTGGCAGGCACTCGAGGAACATCTGGCGGCAGCAGAGGCCGCACCGAGCGCCGCTGTCGCCATACTGGAAAGCGCTGACGGCACGCGGATTGCGCAGCCCGTTCAAGGTATCCACCAGGCGCTGCGTCCCAACGCCATGTCACTCTGGGAGAAGACAGCCGTGTGGAGCCGGGACGTGTGGCGCTTTCTCAGCCAGGGGCCCCGCGCCGCCAACACTCGCGGCGGCGTATGGCCGGCGATCTTCGGCACCATCCTGATGGTGCTGGTGATGTCGGTGCTGGTGACGCCTTGCGGGGTGCTGGCCGCCATCTACCTCAATGAAATCGCCAACCAGGGGCGGCTGACCCACCTGGTGCGCATCGCCGTGCGCAATCTGGCGGGAGTCCCCTCCATCGTCTACGGCGTGTTCGGCCTGGGAGTGTTCGTCTACGGCATCGGCGGGCAGCTTGACGAGTGGTTCTTCAGCGACACCCTGCCCTCGCCTACATTCGGCACCGGCGGGCTGCTCTGGGCCTCGCTGACCCTGGCGCTGCTCACCCTGCCGGTGGTGATCGTGGCCACCGAGGAGGGCCTGGCACGGATTCCCGACGCTCAGCGCGAAGGCGCCCTGGCACTCGGCGCCACGCGCCTGGAGATGCTGACCCGGATCGTGCTGCCCATGGCGGCGCCCGCCATGCTCACCGGGATGATTCTCGCCGTCGCTCGCGCCGCGGGGGAAGTCGCGCCCCTGATGCTGGTCGGCGTGGCCAAGCTCGCCCCGCAGATGCCGCTGGACGGCGAATTTCCCTATCTCCATCTCGAGCGCAAGTTCATGCACCTTGGTTACCATATTTTCGATACCGCCTTTCATGGTGGCGACGTCCAGGCCGCGCTTCCTCTGGTTTACGCCACGGCGCTGCTGCTGGTGACGATTGTGGTGGTGCTTAACCTGACTGCAATATTTCTGCGTCATCATCTCAAGTTGCGCCAGCGAGGTACCTGATGCGAGCACCATTTCCAGTACCATCTCCAGCACCACCTGTCGATTCCGCCCTTCACGGAGTGCCGATGACGCGATTTTCCAGTGCCAAGTGCTGTCTGGAAATCAGTGATCTCAGCCTGGCCTACGACGGCAAGCCGGCCCTGCGCAAGCTGAGCCTGCAGGTTCCGCGTCACCGGGTAACCGCCTTCATCGGCCCGTCCGGCTGCGGCAAGTCGACCCTGTTGCGGGCGATCAACCGGCTGCACGATCTCAATGAGAGCGTGACCCAACAGGGTTGTATCCGGCTGGAGGGAGAGGATATTCATGCACCGTATCTGGAGGTGGCCGAACTGCGTCGGCGGGTAGGCATGGTGTTTCAGACACCCAATCCGTTCCCCATGTCGATCTACGAGAACGTGGCCTTCGGCTTGCGCTTGCAGGGCCGGCTGCCCAAGCGCAAGCGCGACGATATCGTCGAATGGGCGCTGGAGTCGGCGGCCTTGTGGCACGAGGTCAAGGATCGCCTGCACAGCTCCGCCTGGTCGCTCTCGGGAGGGCAGCAGCAGCGTCTGGTAATTGCCCGGACGTTGGCCGTACAGCCCGACGTGCTGCTGCTCGACGAGCCGGCGTCGGCCCTGGACCCGATCTCGACACTGAAGATCGAAGAGCTGATCCGCAATCTCAAGTCGCAACTGACCCTGGTACTGGTCACCCACAACATGCAGCAGGCGGCTCGCGTGTCGGACTACACGGCCTTCCTGCAGGCGGGCGAGCTGGTGGAGCATGGACCCACGGACAGCGTGTTCACCAACCCGCGTCTACAGCGCACGGAAAACTACATCACCGGTCGCCTGGCCTGAACGCCACCACCGTTTACAACGGGCCAAGCCCGAGGAGAACTTCATGGATATCACCAGCGATACTCACAGCCAGCATATTTCCCGCCAGTTCAACCAGGAGCTCGAGGAGCTCAAGACCCACCTCATGGCCATGGGCGGGCTGGTGGAAAAACAGGTGCAGGACGCCGTTCACGCCCTGCTGGAAGGCGATACCCGGCTGGCCGAGCACGTTCGCGACAACGACCGACAGGTCAACGACCTGCAGTTGCAGATCGACGATGAATGCACCCGGGTGCTGGCGCGCCGACAGCCCGCCGCCTCCGATCTGCGCCTGGTGCTGGCGGTGATTCGCGCTACTTCCGACCTCGAGCGGATCGGCGATGAAGCCAGCAAGATCGCGCGCAATGCCCTCAGCTTGAGCGAAAGCGGCAGCTCCATACGCGGCCTGGTCGAAGTGCGTCACATCAGCGAGCACGTGCGCAAGATGCTGCGCGACGCCCTGACCGCCTTCGCCCGTTTCGATACCGAGCTTGCCATGCAGGTGGTGCGCGAGGACGAAGCGGTGGATGACGAGTACGGCAGCGCCATGCGCTCGCTGATGACCTTCATGATGGAGGATACGCGCTCGATCAGTTCCGTTCTCAGCGTTATGTGGATACTGCGCGCCCTGGAGCGGGTCGGCGACCATGCCGACAATCTCGCCGAGCATGTCGTCTACCTGGTCAAGGGCCTGGATATTCGTCATACCGATCTCGACGAAATCGAACAAAATGCGCTGAAAAAATCTTGACCCGGCAACGCAATCGCACTGCAATGCTCAGGCTGTCCCCGGCAGCCTGATTTTCGTGTTCATGTTCTTCAAGTGATTAAGTGCTTTTGCGGAGAAAACCGTGCTGGATGCCTTTACCGCCCTGAGCCAGGGTACTCGCCTCGTCTATGGTCGCGGCCTGCGCCGCTACGTCTTCCTCCCGATCGTGGTCAACGCTCTGGTCTACGCCATCATGCTGAAAGTAGTGTTCACCTATTTCGGCGGCTGGCTGGACGGGTGGATGGCCATGGTGCCCAGCTGGCTCGCTTGGCTGGAGTGGTTGATCTGGCCGCTGTTCGTGGCCAGCCTGGTACTGGTGGTGTTCTTCACCTTCACTCTGGTGACGCACATAGTGGCGGCGCCCTTCTATGGCTTTCTGGCCGCCAAGGTGGAAGTGCAGGCAACCGGACGCGAGCCCCTGGATGACCGTGGGCTGGCCAAGACGGCTATCGATGCCATCGGCCGGGAGCTGATCAAGCTTGCTTACATCCTGCCGCGCGCCGCCCTGCTGTTCGTGATCAGCTGGATACCCGGCCTTAACCTGATGGCGCCCGTACTGTGGGCGCTGTTTTCCGCCTGGGTGATGGCTATCACCTATCTCGATTACCCCATGGACAACAACAAGGTCAGCTTTTCCGACATGCGATCCAGGCTCTCCGCTCGCTGGTGGCAGAGCTTGAGTTATGGCGGGGTGATAACCGTGGCCACCTGGATTCCCCTGGCCAACCTGTTCCTGTTGCCGGGGGCCGTGGCGGGGTCGGTGCTGATGTGGGATCGCCATTATCGTGGCCAACGCGGCGCGGTCAGCGTGGCATCATGACTCAGTGACACGTGGCTGCGTACGCCAGCGCTATACTGCGGCAGAACTCTTCCTGCCCGTCAATTGATTGCTTGACCCTATAAGGATGCCTCCATGCGATTTCCATTCGTCGCCCTGCCCCTGACGCTCTGCCTGCTCGCCAGCGGAGCGGCCCTGGCCCATGAGGTCAACCATGCCGGTCTTCACCTGGCCCACCCCTTTGCCACACCGACACCTCCCGGCGCACCCAACGGTGCGGTCTACCTGGAGATGACAGCGGAAACGGACGGCGACACATTGTTGGGAGCCGATACTCCTGCCAGCGAAACCGTCGAATTGCACTTGATGGCAATGGAAGACGACATGATGAAGATGCGTCGGGTCGAGGGCATCGAAGTTGGCGCCGGCGAAACCCGAGCCATGCGTCCGGGCGGCGGGTATCACTTGATGTTGATCAACCTGACCGGGCCGCTGCGGGAAGGCGACCGCTTCCCCCTGACGCTGGAATTCGAACAGCGCGGTGAGATCGACGTGGAAGTCTGGGTGGAACGAGCCGAGAGAAGCGCAGGCCAGGACGACGCTCACCACTGACGCGAAGCGTCGTGGAGGAGTTGTGCAAGAGCCTGGAAGACAAGAGAGCACACGAAAGAAAGCGAAATACAGCCGCCCAAAACACCACCACCCCGCTTGGCGGGGTGGGTGGTTCAGCGCTCTGGATCAATGTATCGGGACCGTGCCGGCTTCCTCTCCTTTTGCGGGCGACCAACCTTGGTTAAAGCCCTGACCGGCGTTGCCGTTACATCTCATCACTCATCCCTGAGCCAACAATCATCCTTGATTGTCCAAGCGTTTACTGCTGGAAATGAGACGATCTTCCTTACACTCAGTTATTGCAGGGGCCGTGCCATTTTCATGACAAACAAGCTAAATGAAATAATTTCAATTATTTAGCAAAAACGGCCAACAAACTGGCGGCTTTCGCGCTGCCAAAAAGGGGCACTTAAAATGGCTACCTTTGACACATGAGCAAACTATAGCCACAACGAAACGGCTCATTGTGACACCCGAGATGCTGGAAACACGCAGCGAAACAGCGCGCCGCGCCCCGGATGGGACTCGATTTCCAGCTGGGCATCGTGGCGCAGCAGGACATGCTTGACGATGGCAAGCCCCAGACCGGTGCCGCCGGTGGCGGTGCTGCGGCCCTTGTCCACGCGATAGAAGCGCTCGGTCAGGCGGGGTATATGCACCGGGTCGATACCTTCACCGTTGTCCTCCACCTCAAGGCAGGCTCCCTTGGGGTGTCGTCGCCAACGCAGGGTGATATGGCTGCCTGCGGCGGTATAGCGCACGGCATTGAAGGCAAGATTGGAGACGGCGCTGCATATTTCCTGCTCGCTTGCCACAAGCCTGTCGCTGCATGCCTCTTCCACTTCCACCATGATGACGTGGTGGTCACCGGAAAGCGCCAGGGCGTCACGTTTCACTCCCTCCAGCAGCCGCGGCATGTCCAGGGGCTGGTGATCATTGCCACCCTGGTCGATTTCCAGGCGTGACAGCAGCAGCAGGTCGTTGACCAGGTTCTGCATGCGCAGGGTCTGCTCCTGCATTCGGGTCAATCCGCGCGCCAGGCGATCGGGTAGATGGTCGGCCAGGTCCAGGTAGGTTTCCAGGTAGCCGGCGAGTACCGTCAAGGGCGTCCGCAGTTCGTGGGAGACGTTGGCGACGAAGTCCCGACGCATCTGCTCCAGGCGGTGCAAGCGGGTGATATCCCGCGCCATGACCAGGCGTTCATCGTCACCGTAGAGGGTGATCTGGTACTGCAGGATACGGCGCTCATCCAGCGGCGCCGGCAATGTCAGCGGCTCGCGATAATCGCGGGCGTTGAAGTAGGCGACGAAGCGCGGGTCACGTAGCAGGTTGGTGATGTGCTGGCCACGGTCGTGGGCGGCTTGCAGTCCGAGCATGTCGTTGGCGGCGGAGTTCCACCACTCCAGATCGCCGTGCCGGTCGAGCATGACCACGCTATCGCGCATGGCTTCCGACGATTCCTGGATACGCGCAAGCGTTGCCCGCAAGCGGCTCTGGGTGAGGCGTTGGCTTTTCTGGTAGCGGTAGAGACGATCGAACAGCTCACCCCACATGCCGCTGGCGGCGGGCGGTTCCGTTTGAGGATGCAGGGTCAGCCACTGATAAAGCGCGCGCAGCTGGCGCAAGTGGTAGCCGAGGCACACGGCAAGCCCCGCCGCCAGCCCCAGTCCCGCCTGGGAGACGATTCCCCCGATCAAGAGCCCGGCGGTGGCAAGCCAAGCCAGTCGCCAGAGTTCTCGGCTCCACGATCGCACCTTACACCCTGGCCGAGAATCGGTAGCCCGTGCCTCGCACGGTCTGGATCAGATGCTGATGGGCTTCGCCTAGTGCCTTGCGCAAGCGGCGGATATGCACATCCACGGTGCGCTCCTCGACATACACGTTGCCGCCCCATACCTGGTCCAGCAGCTGGCTGCGCGTGTAGGCACGCTCCTGGTGGGTCATGAAGAACTGCAGCAGGCGGTACTCGGTGGGGCCCATTTCCAGTGCCTTGCCGTGGGTACTGACGCGGTGGCTCATGGGATCGAGCAGCAACCCGTCGATCTCGATGGGATCTTCCACTCCCCGGGGCGTTGTGCGGCGAAGCACCGCTTTCAGCCGCGCCACCAGCTCCCGTGGCGAAAACGGCTTGGTGATGTAGTCATCCGCTCCCGCTTCCAGGCCCTGGATCTTGTTATCCTCTTCGCCCTTGGCGGTGAGCATGATGATGGGCAACTCGGCGGTCGTTTCCTCGCGCTTGAGACGCCGCGCCAGCTCGATACCGCTGGTGCCCGGCATCATCCAGTCGAGCAGCAGCAGGTCGGGGTGATGGTCGACCACCATGGCATGGGCATCCTGGGCGTTATCCGCTTCGAGTACGCGATAGTCGGCCATCTCCAGCGCCACGGCGATCATTTCCCGGATAGGCGCTTCATCATCGACGATCAGAACGGTCTTGGCGGTCATCCCGGAGCCTCACGGTGTTCGTTGGAAAGAAATCCAGTGACAGGTCAATGACGATAACACCATGTGTTGATGACAGTTATATGACAACCGTTACAGACACCAGCCGACTCAGGCCGCTGCCGGCCACAGGCTCAAGGCGATACCGGCGAAGACCAGCAGGCCCGACCAGTGATTGTTGAGAAACGCCTGGAAGCAGCGCTCGCGCTCGCGCCCTCGAATCAGGAACTGCTGACGGACGAAGGTCGCCGCCATGGCGGCAAGGCCCAGCCAGAAGAATCCGCCCAGGGCCAGGCGTATCCCGAACCAGGCTAGCAGGCCCAGCGTCGCCAGCTGCAGCTGGCCGATGATCAGCTTGTCCGCACGGCCGAACAGCACGGCGGTGGACTTGATGCCCACCTTGAGGTCGTCGTCGCGGTCGACCATGGCGTACTGAGTATCGTAGGCCACCGTCCACACCACGTTGGCGGCGAACAGCAGCCACCCTTCGACGGGGATATGGCCGAGCACCGCGCCGAAGGCCATGGGAATCGCCCAGGAGAAGGCCATGCCGAGAAATATCTGCGGGAAATGGGTATAGCGCTTCATGAACGGGTAGATGAACGCCAGGAAGACCCCGACCAGCGACAGCATCACGGTAAACAGATTGGTGAACCACACCAGCACGAAGGCCGCCGCCACCAGGAGCAGAAACAGCCCCTTGGCCTCGTCTTCGCCGATGCGTCCGTTGGCCAGCGGTCGGTTGCGGGTGCGTTTGACGTATCCGTCGACGTGGCGATCGGCGTAATCGTTCACCACACAGCCCGCCGCCCGCATCAGGTAGACGCCGGCAACGAAGATCAGCAACACATCACGCCCGGGAATGCCCTCGGCCGCCGCCCATAGCGCCCACAGGGTCGGCCACATCAGCAGCCAGGTGCCGATGGGACGATCCAGGCGCGTCAGGTGCAGGAAATCGGGTACACGCGCCAAGCCGGAGGGGCGCAACAGGGAACGATCCATGGTTACCTCGTCAACAGAGTCATCCCCGGCGGGGAATGACGACAACCTAGAGCCTACCGCGAAGGCAAGTCGAGTTCATCCGCCATGGCGAAGAGAAAGTGCTCCTGAACCAGCAGCGCCATGCCGCGATGGCGAAATACCGAGCGGCGGCCCCAGGGACCGCGGGCATCGCTGTAGTGCGGAGCGCGTTCGGTCACTTCCAGCGGCCCTCGCTGCAAATCGGGCTGACGAAACAGCCAGCTTCCCAGCGAACGCTCGCCCAGGCGATCCAGGCGGTGGCCACGAAGCTGTGCCAATGGCGCCACCGAACGCGCCGTCACCCAGGGGACGCCATCCAGGCACAGGGCGACCTCGCGCAACCACGCATGCCGGCCCGGGGGAATGCCCAGCGCCCGGGCTTCATCGACCTGCGGTTGCCCAATACCCTGGCTCAGCAAGCGTACGCGAAAGGGCTTTTCGTCTCCCGCCGCCATCAAGCGCGCGGTCAGGGAGTCCGTCGACGCCACCCATTGCCACCAGGCGGGGCTCATGCGGGGGCGCGCAGCAGCCAGTGGCCGCCAGGCGGGCATCAAAAGGGAATGCGAGGCATGCAACACTATTCTCTCCGCGGGAAAATCGCCGGGCGGCTAGTGTAACATGGTGGTTGAACAGGTTTTTCAGGTGATTCCATGGACTCTCCCTTGGTCATTATCGGGACCGGCATGGCCGGGATCGGCTTGGCGCGCGCCATACGCAAGCAGGACACCCGGCGCCCCATCACGTTGTTCAGCAGCGACAGCGGCAGCGAATACTCCAAGCCGCTGCTGTCCACCGGCTTCGCCAAGGGGCTTGCGCCCGAAAGCCTCGCGGTGCGCCGCGCCGACGAGCTCGCCGAACAGCTGAATGTCGAGGTACTGGCACATACGCCGGTCAGTGCCATCGACCCCGACGCCCGGGAAGTGCGCTGCGCCAACGGTAGCACCACCCGTTACGGTGAGCTGGTGCTGGCGACCGGCGCCGCTCCCCGGGTGCCCTTCGCCATCGCCGACGAGGTGGCCTCACGTTTTCATACCATCAACGATCTCGATGACTATCGCCGCTTCCACGCCGCCCTGGCAAAAGCCGCCACGCCTGCTCGGGTGGCGATCATCGGCGCCGGCCTGGTGGGCTGCGAATTCGCCAACGACCTGCATGCCGGAGGGCATCGGGTCAGCCTGATCGCGCCGGAAACCGCTCCGCTGCCGCGCCTGCTGCCGCCGCCCCTGGGCCGGGCACTGGGCGAGGCATTCAGCGATGCAGGCATCTCCCTGCATCTGGGACGAACGCTTGCCAGCCAAGCCCTCGAGGGCGGCGATGTGCTGCTGCAGCTGGACAACGGCGAAGAGATCGCAGCCGATATCGTGCTCATGGCCACCGGTCTCAAGCCGCGCACGACACTGGCCGAAACCGCCGGGCTGCGCGTGGAAGAGAGCGGCATCCAGGTCGACCGCTATCTGCAAACCTCCGCTCCCCATATACACGCCCTGGGCGACGCCGCCTGCGTCGCTGGGGTCAACGCCATGTACGTGCAACCGCTGCAAGCCTGTGTCCGGGCACTTGCCGCAAGCCTGAACGGCAAGCCCACGACGATCAGTTTCGGGGCCTGGCCGGTCATGGTAAAAACCCCCTTGCTGCCCGTGGTGGCGCTGCCCCCGTTACACGAGCCCGCACGCTGGCGTATCGAAGGGGAAAGCCAGGACATAACCGCCCTGGCGGAAGACCAAGACGAACGTTTGATTGGTTTTGCGTTGACAGGAAGCTGCGTGAAACGGAAAGTGGAGCTTTCCAGAGCGGCCCCGCCGCTGCTAGGCTGATTTTCACTATATTCAGGGCTAAGCTCTTAACGCTTGGCCCCGGTTTCAAGATGCAGCCGCTGCATCACGCTCTATCCGATGGGTTCCAACCAACCAGGTACCAGCCACGTATCGCAACGTATCCGCTACCTGACTTACAAACGACGTACTATCGCAGGGAGATCCACATGCGCAAACCCGAACTCGCCGCCGCCATCGCCGAAAGTGCCGACCTATCCAAGGACAAGGCCGGCCAGGTACTCAATATCATCCTCGACGAGATCACCAATACCGTGGCCAAGGGTGACGATGTTGCCTTGATCGGTTTTGGCACCTTCACCGTGCGCGAGCGTGCCGCGCGTACCGGCAAGAACCCGCAAACCGGTGAGCCATTGCAGATTCCCGCCAGCAAGAATGTCGCTTTCAAGCCGGGCAAGGCCCTCAAGGAAGCGGTTTCCTGATGAAACTGAAGCTGACGCTGTGGCTATTGAGCGTTCTGCTCAAGCGAGCCCTGCGCCGCAAGCCTCGCTTTCGCGAGCAGCTCGAACGCATGCGAGGGCTGGACTGGGGAATCGCCACGGAAGACCTTTCCGTCGCGCGTTACTACCGGATGACGCCGAAGGCAATTACCAGCGGCAGCGGGTTGCCGGTGGATCTTGACCTAGAACTGCGTTTCGAGGACGAGGCTACCGCCTTGAAAGTCCTCAGAAAGCCCACCCAGCAGGCATTTCTCGACGGCATGATCGCCGGGAAGGTGCGCCTTGTCGGCGACTCCGCCGACATGAACAAGCTGCAGAAACTGCTCAAGTATCTGTAGTACGCTTCCTTGCCTCCATGCTCTTTTTCGAGACTGGCTCAGCGCGCCGTTCAGCGGCGCGCTGAGACCCGCTATCAATAGCGGCAGCCGGCCCCGCAATCCTCTATACTGGCACCCACGACCAAAGTCTAATAATCGCCACAAGAGCCTACATGCCGATTTCCCTGCCGCTGCGACGTCTCTGGACACTGGATAAATTCGCTTACAGCCTGCGGGTGTTCTTGGCGTTCAGCGGTGCGCTCGCTCTGAGCTGGGGGCAAGACGACATCGCGCTGGTCATCCCGT
Source organism: Halomonas sp. Bachu 37 (assembly GCF_039691755.1). Lineage (NCBI taxonomy): Bacteria > Pseudomonadati > Pseudomonadota > Gammaproteobacteria > Oceanospirillales > Halomonadaceae > Halomonas > Halomonas kashgarensis. Next base: position 3,390,317 of record NZ_CP137552.1, read on the forward strand.
TGTTCCTGGGCATCATCGCCAGCGCGCTGTCGGAAACCGATGATAGCTGGCAGGGGCGCCTGCAAGCCTTGCTGGTCACCCTTGGCTGCTTTGCCATTGCCTCGCTCAGTGTGCAGTGGCTGTATCCCTGGCCGTGGCTGTTCGCTGCGGGCCTGGGAGCCGCCACGTTCAGCTTGATCATGCTGGGGGCGGTAGGCCAGCGCTACGCGACTATTGCGTCCGGCACATTGATCCTGGCGATCTATTCGATGATCAACATCGAGCAGCACGGTGGCGTGCCCGAACAGGGCGTCTGGCCCCTGACCCTGCTGCTGCTGAGCGGCGCTGCCTGGTACGGGCTGATTTCGGTGGTATGGTGCGCACTGTTTTCACGCCAACCGGTGAAACAGAGCATGGCGCGACTCTACAAGGCGCTGGGAGAGTACCTGATAATCAAGTCGGCCCTGTTCGAACCCTTGCGCGATGTCGATATCGAGGCGCGGCGGCTGGCACTGGCGCGCCAGAACGGCAAGGTGGTGGAAGCGCTCAACCAGGCCAAGGAGATGATCTTTCGCCGCCTGGAAGGCCAGCGCGGCAACCGCAAGCTCAACCGCTACCTGCGCATCTATTTCATCGCCCAGGATATCCACGAACGCGCCAGCTCGACCCACTATCCCTATGCCGACCTCACCGAGGCCTTTTTTCACCATGATGTGCTGTTTCGCTGTCAGCGCTTGCTCGATCAGCAAGGGCAGGCCTGTAAACGCCTGGCCAAGGCACTGCTGTTGAACCGGCCCTTCGACCATCGCCAGAGCGAACAGGCGCTCACGGACCTGCGTGCCTCGATCGACAACCTGCGCGACCAGCGGCGGCCACAGTGGCAAGCACTGCTCTACCCCCTGGAGGCCTTGGCCGACAATCTCTCGACCCTGGAAGGCCAGCTGGCCAGCGCCCACAATCCGAATGCCGGCGACTCCCGGCGCGACGACACCTTGTTCGACCGCTCCCCCGCCAGCCTGAAAGAGGTATGGGAGCGCATACGCCTCAACCTGACGCTGGGCTCACCGACCTTTCGCCACGCCTTGCGGCTGTCGCTCGCGCTGCTTGCCGGCTACGGACTGATGCAGTGGATCGATCCTCAGCAGGGGTTCTGGATACTGCTTACCACGCTGTTCGTGTGTCGCCCCAACTTCGCCGCCACCCGGCGCTTTCTCAGCCAGCGTATCAGCGGCACCGTGCTCGGCCTGGTGGCGGGATGGGCGTCGATCTCGTTGTTTCCCCATCCCCTGGCCCAGAGTCTTATTGCGGTCGCCGCCGGGGTGGCGTTTTTCGCCAACCGCGAGAAGCACTATGTGATCGCCACCGCCTCGATCACCCTGCTGGTACTGTGCAGCTTCAACCAGGTCGGCGACGGCTTCGACCTGATCCTGCCGCGCTTGCTCGATACCTTGCTGGGCTCGCTGATTGCCGGCCTGGCGGTGTTCTTCGTCCTGCCCGACTGGCAAGGACGGCAGCTCTACCGGGAAGCCGCCAAGGTGCTGACCAACCATCGCCGCTACCTGGAAGAGATCACTCACCAGTACGAAGCGGGGAAACAGGACGACCTGGCCTACCGCCTGGCGCGCCGCAACGCCCACAATGCCGACGCGGCGCTCTCCACCCTGCTGACCAACATGCTGCACGAACCGGGGCACTACCGGAAGCACGATGCCGACGACGGCCTGCGCTTTTTGGTGCTTTCCCATACCCTGCTCAGCCATCTTTCCGCGTTGGGCGCCCACCGCCAACGCCTGGCGGAGGATGAAGACGACGCCGCCCTCGTGCCGGTGGCGAAACGCATCGGAGAAACACTGGGATACCTCGCGGAATGCCTGGATAGGCGCCAGCCGGTGGCGACGTTGGCGGATCGCACCGCCGAGCTGCTCGCCCGCCTGGAGGAGACAGACAGCGCGACGGCGGAGGAGCAGGCCATCGCGCCGTACCGCCCTATCCAGAGCCAGCTACGCCTGATCGCGGAGCAGCTGGCACCGCTGGGCGCAGCCGCCAACCGATTGGTCACGAGTCCCGATGATTCCGCCAACGCGCCGGTGACCGGCTGATCCGCCGTGCCGAACCGTCAGACCTGACCGTAGCGTCCCGCCTCCTCGCCCAGCCAGCGGCGGATCAAAGTCGGCGCCGCCTCGGGGGCCTGCTCGAGCATGGCACGAGCCAGCGCCGACACCTGCTCGAGTAGATCGGCGTCCCGCTCCAGGTCCGCCACCTTCATCTGCGCCAGCCCGGTCTGGCGGGTCCCCAGGACTTCACCCGGCCCGCGAATCTCCAGATCCTTCTCGGCGATGCGAAACCCATCGGTGGTTTCGCGCATGACACCCAGGCGTTGCCGCGAGCCGGCACTCAATGGGGGATGATAGAGCAACACGCAGAAGCTCTCGGTGTCCCCCCGCCCCACCCGGCCGCGGAGCTGGTGAAGCTGCGAAAGCCCCAGGCGTTCGGGGTTCTCGATGATCATCAGACTGGCGTTGGGCACGTCCACGCCGACTTCGATCACCGTGGTCGCGACCAGCAGGTCCAGCTCGCCAGCCTTGAATGCCGTCATTATCTCGGCTTTCTCGGCTGATTTCATGCGCCCATGGACCAGGCCGATGGCAAGCTCGGGAAGCGCCTCGGCCAGCTCCTCGCGCGTGGCTTCCGCCGCCTGGTACTGCAACGCCTCCGACTCCTCGATCAGGGTGCATACCCAATAAGCCTGGCGGCCTTCGCGGCAGGCACGACGAATGCGCTCGACCACCTCCGGACGACGCTCGTCGGGCACGACCACGGTCTTGACCGGCGTACGCCCCGGGGGCAACTCGTCGATCACCGAGACATCCAGATCGGCGTAGGCGCTCATGGCCAGGGTGCGCGGAATCGGTGTGGCGGTCATGATCAGCTGGTGGGGCGTAAGGCCACCGGCCTGGCCTTTTTCGCGCAACGCCAGGCGCTGATGCACGCCGAAGCGGTGCTGCTCGTCGATGATCGCCAGGCCCAGGCGCTGAAAATGGACGTCCTCCTGGAACAGGGCGTGGGTGCCCACCACCATGCGCGCCCGGCCATCGGCGATTGCCGCCTTGGCGTCCAGCCGCTGCTTGCCCTTGAGCTTGCCCGACAGCCACGCCACGTCGACGCCCAGCGGCTCGAACCACGCCTTGAACGAACGATAATGCTGCTCGGCGAGAATCTCCGTGGGCGCCATGATGGCGGCCTGGCAATCCCCCGCCAACGCGGCCAGGGCGGCCATTGCCGCCACGACCGTCTTGCCGGAGCCCACGTCGCCCTGAACCAGGCGCAGCATGGGGGCCGGCCGCGAAAGATCGTGGGCGATCTCCTCCAGAACACGGCGCTGGGCACCGGTCAGGGCGAAGGGAAGCTGGGTGAGAAAGCGGGCCTGCAAGCCGCGTCCGGAAGGCAGCGGCGGGGCACCATCGGCCTGGATGCGGCGCCGAACCTCGCGCAGGCTGAGCTGATGCGCCAAGAGTTCTTCGAGCGCCAGCCGTCGAGTGGCGGGATGGCGCCCTTCGGCCAGTTGCGCCAGGTCGGTGTCCGGGGGCGGCTGATGCAAAAGATGCAGGGAATCGCCCAGTTGCGGCAAGTGGAAGCGCTCGCGCAAGGCAACGGGCAACAGCTCCGGCAGTTCCTCGGGGTGGCTTTCCAGACGCCGCAACGCCTGCTGCACCAACGCGCGCAGGCGGCTCTGGTGCAGCCCTTCCGTGGTGGGGTAGATCGGCGTGAAGTGCTCCTCCACGGCGGGTGCCGCCGCGCCCGCCAGGCGGTACTCGGGATGATAGATTTCCAGGCCGGTGGCCCCGGCACGCGCTTCGCCAAAGGCACGGATGCGCGTGCCGGGCGTGAACTGCTGCTGTTGCGCGGGAGAAAAATGAAAGAAGCGCAGGCTGAGAATGCCGGAGCCGTCACGCAGCCGCACCAGCAGGCTGCGTCGGCGCCCCTTGACGATATCGCAGGCCATGACATCGCCCTCGACCACCGCCTCTTGACCGGCCCGCAGGCCGCCCATGGGCGTCAACCGGGTGCGGTCCTGATAACGCAGCGGCAGGTGAAACAGCAGGTCGGCCACGGTATCCAGCCGCAGTCGCGCCAGTTTCAGCGCCAGCGCCTCCCCCACGCCCTTGAGCGACGTCACCGGGGCCTGGAGCTCACTCATGCGCTGGCCATGGCCGGTGCCTGCCGATGCGGTTTACGGCACCGCGCGATGGCCTCGGTCAGGACGTCGATCGCCTTGGGCCGGGGGAAGCTGGCGCGCCAGGCGACGGCCACCGTGCGCGAGGGGGCCGGGTCGGCAAACGGGCGGCTCACCAGCATGCCGCTTTCGTAGGAGCTGGTGCCGATCGCCGACTGCGGCAATACCGTGATGCCCAGGCGAGAAGCCACCATATGACGAATGGTTTCCAGCGACCCGCCCTCGGCGATCAAGGTATTGTGCGGGCTGTTGAGCTTCTGGCCGATGGCCGGGCAGGCTTCGAGAATCTGGTCGCGAAAGCAGTGACCCTCGCCCAGCAGCAACAGCCGCTCCTCCAGAAGATCCTCCTTGGAAATGCTCTCTCGCTCCACCCAGCGGTGATTGGCCGGCATGAGTACCTCGAATGTCTCGTCGTAGATCGGCTTGGTCACCACGTCGGTTTCGGTAAAAGGCAAGGCGATGATGATGGCGTCCAGTTCGCCGTTTCTCAGCTTGCGTCGCAGGTGTCCGGTCATGCCCTCTTCGATATACAGCGGCATTTGCGGGGCGGCATCGGCCAGCTCCGGTATCAGGTCGGGAAACAGGTAAGGGCCGATGGTATAGATCGCGCCGATACGCAACGGATTGGCCAGTTGATCCCTGCCGGCACTGGCCATTTCATAGATCAGGCTGCTCTGTTCCAGCACACGCTGCGCCTGGGCCACGACTCTCTCGCCCAACGGGGTGACCTGCACCGTGGCCTTGGAGCGTTCGAACAGAGGCGTGCCCAGTTCCTCCTCGAGCTTCTTGACCGCCACCGACAAGGTGGGCTGGGACACATGGCAGCGTTCCGCCGCTCGCCCGAAATGGCGCTCCTGAGCGAGGGTTACGATATAGCGGAGTTCTGTTAGAGTCATAATAGTGCCAACGGGCATCCTCTCGTAGCAATCACCGGGAAATGACAGATCAAGTCTGGTTGGACAAGACGTCCGATAGAGACTTTGTATCTGATAGGGAATATTTATCAAGGGGAGTGAGCAAGGTGAAGCCAACTATATTGATCATCGGTTGCGGTGATATCGGTATTACCCTGGGAAAACAGCTGCTCGACCAGGGGTACCATGTCATCGGAGCGCGCCGCAACGCCAAGGCGTTGAAAGGCACCGGCATCAAGGCGTTGTCCGTGGATCTGGATACGCTGGATAGTGAGGATGCCACGGCATTGCCGCAGGCCGACTATGTCGTCTACAGCGTAAGCGCCGACCGCTTCGAAGAGAGCGCCTATCAACGCGCCTATCCCGAAGGCTTGAAACGCGTACTGGGTGTCATGCGCCAGCATGCCAAGCCTCCCAAACGGGTCTTCTTCGTCTCCTCCACCAGCGTCTATGGTCAGCAGGAAGGTGAAGTGGTCAACGAGGACAGCCCCACCGAGCCCAGCAGTTTTTCCGGCACCTTGATGTGCGAGGCCGAACAGGCCTTGATCGATCATGAGCTACCGGGGACGGTGCTGCGTTTTTCGGGTATCTACGGCCCCGGGCGCGATCGCCTGATTCGTCAGGTGGCGGAGGGCCGCGTCGCCGCCGTCACGCCGCTACTCTACTCCAACCGCATTCATCGCGATGACTGCGTGGGGATCATTGCCCACCTGATTGCCTGCGACAAGAACGGAGACGCGCTGGAGCCGCTCTACCTGGCCAGCGACTGCGAGCCCGTGTCGATGCATAGCGTCATGACCTGGCTTGCCGAACAGCTCAAGGTCGAGGTGACCGATACCATGCAGTCGCCGCTGCGCCGTCGTGCCAGCAAACGTTGCGACAATACGCGCATCCGCGAAACCGGGTATCAGTTCCTGTACCCCACCTATCGCGAAGGGTATCGGCAAGTCATCAAGGAAGGCGGCTATCTGCTGCAAAAGGTGTAAATCCGAGCTCCTGCAGAAAGCGTGAGACGTAGCCAACGAATCAACGAAGCCCGTACTCTACAAAGCCAAAAGCCCTGCCGTTTGATACGACAGGGCTTTTTTTGGTTCTTCGCAGACTGGCGTGAAATCTGTCAGTCGCCAATGATCATCACGGCTTCCGCTTCCACCTGGCTCGCCTTGGGCAGAGCCTTGACACCGACGGCAGCGCGCGCCGGGAACGGGGCGGTGAAGAACTCCTCCATCACCCGGTTGACGATGGCAAAGTTGTCCAGGTCCACCAGGTACAGGTTGAGCTTGACGATATCGCTCAACGAGCCCGCCGCTTCTTCGCAGACCGCCTGCATGTTGCGGAAGACCTGGCGTGCCTGGGCTTCGAAATCCTCGGACACGATCGTCATGCTGGCCGGGTCAAGCGGAATCTGACCGGAGAGATACACCGTATTGCCGGCCTTGACCGCCTGGGAATAGGGCCCGATGGCCGCCGGGGCTTTTTCCGTATTGATTACGGCCTTGTTGCTCATGATGGCTCCTTGAAGAAGACGCTTAAGAAAAGGGAATGGATATAAACAGAATCAACGAACGCTCAATTGCCGACCCGCGTGATCTTACCCACGTTGGGCAGGTTGCGGATGCGCTTGATCAAGCGCGCCAGGTGGATACGCCCGCGTACCGCCAGGGTCAGGTGAACGATGGAGAGCCGTGCATCGCGCTCTTCGATGCCGATACGCTCGATATTGGCGTCGGCATCGGTCACCAGGCCGGCAAGCTCGGCGACCAGGCCCCGCCGGCTCTCGAATTCGATACGCAGTGCTACCGGGAAGTCTTCCTGGATATCCTCCGACCACTCCAGAGCAAACAGCTTGTCGGGATCGTTTCTGTGTTCCGCCAGGTTGCGGCACTCCGCCCGGTGTACCACGATCCCCTTGCCGACCGACAGATGCCCCACCACTGGATCGCCGGGTAGCGGGTGGCAGCAGCGCGCGAACTTGGTCACCATTCCTTCGCTGCCGGTAATCATCACCGGGCGCTGGCGTTCCGGCGCTTCATCGCCTTGCCGTTCGGCCTTGTCGTCGTCATCCATGTCCACCAGGCGGCGGGCGACGACATGGGCCAGGCGCGTTCCCAGGCCGATGGACTCCAGAAGCGTCTCCTGGGACTGCTCCAGCTCGGCCAGCACACTCTCCAGCACGCTGTCGTTCAGTTCCTCGAGGCTGGTGGAAAACTCCGCCAGCGCCTTGTTGAGCAGGCGCCGACCCAATTGCACGGCTTCCGCTTGCTGCTGGTGCTTGAGCGCATGACGAATCGCCGAGCGCGCCTTGGCGGTGGCGACGAAATTGAGCCAGGCGAGATTGGGACGCGCCCCCGGCGCGGTAATGATCTCCAGGGTCTGACCGCTCTCCAGGCGCGTTGAGAGCGGCGCCAGCTGGCGGTCGATGCGGCAGGCGATGCAGTTGTTGCCGATATCGGTGTGTACGGTGTAGGCGAAGTCGATCACCGTGGCGCCCTGGGGCAACTCCATGATGTCGCCCTTGGGGGTGAAGACATAGATGTCGTCGGGGAACAGGTCGCTCTTGACGTTCTCGATGAACTCCAGCGAATCCCCGGCGTGGCGCTGCATTTCCAGCAACCCCTTGACCCAGGCCCGCGCCCGGGCATGGCTGCCTTCGGCAATCGGGTGCGTGGTCTGGCCGGCCTTGTAGAGCCAATGGGCGGCAATGCCGTTGTTGGCCATGGCTTCCATCTCGCGGGTACGTATCTGCACTTCGATGGGCATGCCCCGCGAGCCGAACAGCGTGGTATGCAAGCTCTGGTAGCCGTTGGCCTTGGGAATGGCGATGTAGTCCTTGAAGCGTCCCGGCACCGGCTTGTAGAGATTGTGCACGATCCCGAGGATGCGATAGCAGCTGGCCACGTCCTCGGTGATGATGCGAAAACCGAACACATCCATGATCTCGGCGAACGGCTTGCGCTGGTCGCGCATCTTCTTGTAGATCGACAGCAGGTGCTTCTGGCGGCCGATAACGGTGCCGTTCAGGCCTTCATCGTCCAGACTCTTCTGCAGCGTGCTCTGCACTTCGCGAATGGCGCTGCGCCGATGGCCGCGGGCGCTGGAAACCGCTCGCTTGATACGTTCGGAGCGCATCGGGTGGATGGCCTGGAAGGAGAGATCCTCCAGCTCCACGCGAATGGTATTGATCCCCAGGCGACCGGCCACGCGGGCGTAGATTTCCAGCGTCTCGCGGGCGATGCGGCGCTTCTTTTCCGGGCGCAGCGCACCGAGGGTGCGCATGTTGTGCAGGCGGTCGGCGAGCTTGACGATGATCACGCGGATGTCCCGCGACATCGCCAGCACCATCTTCTGGAAATTCTCCGCCTGGGCGACGGCCTTGTCCTCGAAGGCGATCTGGGTCAGCTTGGAGACGCCATCGACCAGTTCCGCCACCGGCTTGCCGAACTGCTCGGCGAGGGCCTCCTTGGAGACGCCGGTGTCCTCGATCACGTCGTGCAGCATGGCCGCCATCAGGCTCTGATGGTCCATGTGCATGTTGGCCAGGATATTGGCTACCGCCAGCGGGTGGGTGACGTAGGGTTCGCCCGAACGCCGCCGCTGGCCATCATGAGCCTGTTCCGCATAGTAGAAGGCGCGCTTGACCTGCTGGATCTCGTCCTGGGGAAGATAGCCGCCAAGCCGGTCGGCCAGGTCATCGATGGTAAACATTCACGCGCCCCCAGCCTGGTGGTTACTCGTCGATCTGGACGCTGGGCGCCAGGGCCGGGCGGGGACGGACCGGTGCCTCGACGGGCTCGTCCAGTACCGTGTGGTCCACCATGCCCGCGGCGATCTCGCGCAGAGCCATGACGGTGGGCTTGTCGTTTTCCCAGGGAAGGTGGGCATCCCGTGAGCCGCGCGCCAGCTGGCGGGCGCGCTGGGTGGAGATCATCACCAGCTTGAAGCGGTTTTCGACATTCTCGAGACAATCTTCGACGGTAACGCGTGCCATGGGCAATGTTCCTGTAACGATGGAGCTGAAATGACGGAACCGGGCCGGCGTGAAGCCGACCCGGCAAGAATAGGGTAGTGGATCGTCTAGATTACTCGACGCCGGGCTCACGTGACAAGAGCGCCGCCAGCAACGGGGCGTGGCGATGCTGCATGTTGTGCCGTGTCAGACGACGACTGATGACCAGTGCCTGCAGTTCTTCCAGCGCCGTGGTGAAGTCATCATTGATCACCAGGTAGTCGTACTCCGCATAATGCGACATCTCGCTGACGGCTTCCTGCATGCGCTTGGCAATCACCGCATGCTCGTCGGTGCCACGCCCGGCCAGACGGCGTTCCAGCTCCTCGCGGGAAGGCGGCAGGATGAAGATCGACACGGCCTCCGGCATCTGTTCGCGGACCTGACGCGCGCCCTGCCAGTCGATTTCCAGGATGACGTCCTGGCCTACATCTAGAATAGTTTGGACACTACGCCGCGACGTACCGTAATAGTTGCCGAATACGCAGGCATGTTCGAAGAATTCACCGCGTTCGATCATCGCCTCGAAAGTGGCCGGGTCGGTAAAGTGGTAATTGACCCCGTCCACCTCGCCTTCCCGCTGTGCCCGGGTGGTGTGCGAGACCGACACCTGAATGCCGTCGAGACTTTCAATCAGTTCACGCACCAGGCTGGTCTTGCCGGCGCCCGAGGGGGCGGAAATGATGAAAAGCGTACCTTGGGACATGAAGCGCTTCCCTGATTGCCAAATAAGGGGAAAGATGGAGCGCCGGTCGAACGGCGGCTGGAAAGCGCGATTATGCCACATATCACCCTCGGGGCTGTAGGATTTCCCCCCGTTCAACTCAACCACTCCATCAGGTGTGCCTGCATGCGCAGTGTCATTGTTTTCCTGCTGATTATCGCCATCGGCATCACGTACCAGAAAGGCTGGTGGGAGATTCCGCGCCAATGGGTACCGTGGCAGCCCCTGCATGTGGATGACCCGCTCACACTGGTGACCCAATGGAAGCTAAAGCGCCTATCCGATGACAGGCAAGCATGCCTGGCGGCGCTGGCTACCACCCCGGAAAACGCGCTTAGCTATACGCCGCTGGCCGACCACTCGCCGGTGGAAGCCTGCCCGCTGGAAAACGTGGTGCGCGTCCACTCCACCAGCGTCAGTTTCAATCAGAGTTTCATCGCCAGTTGCCCGCTGGCGCTGGCCTGGGTGATGTTCGAGCGCCACCATCTGCAGCCGACAGCCGAACGGCTGTTCGACACGCGAGTGAGCCGGGTCGAACACGCCGGCAGCTTCGCCTGCCGCAATGTCTACGGACGCGAAACCGGACGACGTAGCGAGCACGCCACGGCCGAGGCGCTGGATGTCACGGGATGCCGTTTAGACCAAGGCCAGCATATAACCCTGCTACGGGATTGGAATGAGACGGGAGAGAAAGGGGAATACCTGCAGCAGTTGCGCGACGATGCCTGTACGACATTCGGCAACGTACTGGGGCCGGAGTACAACGCCGCGCACGCTGATCATTTTCATCTCGGCATGCGCGGCTACCGCTTGTGCCGCTAATGTCAGTCCAGGCTGACATCATCTTCATCGGTTGCCGCCCCGGTAGCAGCCCCAGCACCGGCACCGATGGCCGCGCCTTGTCCAACATTACCGCCCGTCGCCGCTGCCGCACCCGCACCGACGGCCGCGCCCACGCCAGCACCGCTTGCCGCCCGCTCACCGGTACTAGTTCCGCAGCCCGCCAGGCCGAGGGTGAGTGCGACGATCGCCCCGAGGGCTACAATACGTGTGGTTTTCACAATAGGCATGGTCATCTCCTTATGGGTTTGCTCCCCTTACACCCTAGAAGACTCTCACTACTTTTCCAGTTAACGCACACTGTTCGCCTCTCGGCCAGCCGAGCGGTCGACCCCCTCCAGGCCTGCGTTTCTAGTTCAAGTACGCCTTTCCAGCCAGCGCCCCAGCGCAAAGATCGCCAGGCCGCACAGGCCCAGCCCGGCGCCCACCAGGCCGGTACTCGACCACACGAATCCCATCTCGATGGCGATACCCGCAAGCCAGGCGCCCAGGGCATTGGCGCCATTGAACGCGGCATGGTTGAGCGACGCCGCCATTGTCTGGGCATCCTCGGCGACGTCCATCAACCGGGTCTGCAACGAAGGGGCCAGCGCCATGCTGGTCCCCACCAGACCGACGAACAACAACCCCGTCCAGACGTTATTGGCGGCAAAGTAGAAAAGTCCCTGGATGGTGACACACCACAGCAGGATCATCGGGATTGCCCGCATCAGGTTTCTATCGGCGGCGCGTCCCCCCACCATGTTGCCCACTATCGAACCCAGCCCGAACACCACCAGCACCAACGGTCCCAGCGCTTCGCTCATCCCCGCCTGCCGGGTCAATGTCGGCATCACATAGCTGAAGATGGCGAACATTCCGCCGCAGCCGATACAGGCAATGGCGATCGTCACCAGGACACGCTGCTTGAGTAGTGCCGACAGTTCGCGCAGCGGGCTGGCCAAGGGGTCGAACGGTTGCACCGGCACCCACAGGCGAATCAGCAAGGCGGTGAGAAGCGCAATCGCGCCCACGCCGATGAACGCCACCTGCCACCCCAGCTGGTTGCCCGCCCAGGTGCCCAGTGGCGCGCCAATCAGGATCGCTACGGTCAATCCCAGCATCACGCGGGCGATCGCGCGGGCTCGCTGGTCGATGGGCACCGCGCCCGCCGCCACCAGGGCGGCGATGCCAAAATAGGCTCCATGGGGCAGGCCGGCAAGAAACCGCAAGCCCACGAAGGACCAGAATCCCGGCGCGAAGGCACTGGCGATATTGCCCAGGGCAAACACCAGCATCAGCACGATCAACAAGGCCCGCCTGGGCGCCCGAGCCGCCAATGCCGAAATCAGCGGCGCCCCTACTACGACACCCAAGGCATAGCTACTGATCGAATACCCCACCTGGGGCACCGACACCGACAGATCCGACGCCACCCGATTCATCAGTCCCATGATCACGAATTCGGTGGTGCCGATGCCGAAGCCGCCCAAGGCCAGGGCGAACTCGGCCAGGCGCGGGTTACGCGCCAGTCCGCCAGACGATGTGGATGTCGTATCCTGCATGTAGCTCTCCCTTCGGCATGGCAATGCCCGGTGACATGACACTGCCGTCGCCTGAACAAAGCCGGAAATGATCGCAGGATTAGACGAAAGTGGAAACACGTGCGCCGCGACAACCCTCGAAACGCTAGGCTAAGGACAACGCACTCGCGCTTTTCTTGATTGCATCTCTATAGGCAGGATTATTGATGAACGCATCGAATATCGAACGCGGCATGCAGACTCTAATACTCGCCGACCCGGACATCGCCCGCGCCTACCCGCTGGTCGGGGCGCCCTCCCCTCGCCAGCGCGACCCGGGTTTCGCGACATTCTTCTCGACCATCGTCAGCCAGCAGATATCCACCGAAGCCGCCCGCGCCATCATGGGCCGCGTCAATGCGCTACTGCCGGAACTGCACGCCAAGGCGGTGATGGGCGTGGAAGGACAAGCCTTGCGTGATGCAGGGTTGTCCTGGCGCAAGATCGAATACGCCCAAGGGCTTGCCGAAGCCGAGCTCGCCGGCACCTTCAGCGCAGATGGGCTCGAGCAGCTCAGTGATGACGAAGCCATTGCCGCGATTACCCAGCTGCGCGGCTTCGGCCGCTGGAGCGCGGAGATCTATCTGATGTTCTCGCTCAAGCGCCCCGACGTCTTCCCCGCCGACGATCTCGCCCTGCGCGTGGCGCTTGGCCGCCTGAAAGGCATGGAGACCAAACCCACGCCCAAGCAGGCGCGCCAACTGGTGGAGCACTGGTCGCCCTGGCGCAGCGTGGGATCGCTGTTTCTATGGCACTACTATCGTGGCGAACCGGTGTAGGGATTAAATTAATATGTAGCGATTAGACGTCGAGCCCACCAAATCGGCCATGCTGATAATCTTCTATCGCCTGCACGATCTCTTGCCGGCTGTTCATCACAAACGGGCCGTGAGACACCATCGGTTCATCGATTACATCGCCGTGGCCAAACAGCAGGCGCGCATCGCTACCGGCTTCGATCACCAGACGCTCACCGTCGCGGTCGACTTCGATCAGATGGTGGGCCTTGACGGGCTCGCCACCGACCGTGACATCACCCTCCACCACATAGAGAAATACCTGCCGTCCTGGCGCGACGGGCAACTGTTCGTGCGTGCCGGCGGGCAGCCTCAGCGTCGACATGAAAACACCCGTCAACGTCTCGATGGGGCCAGCGTGTTCTTGCCACTCGCCGGCGATCAGGTTCAGCTCGCCACCGCCCGGCAGCGCAATGGCGGGAATGGACTCCTGCTGCAGCCCCACGTAGCGCGGCTCGCTCATCTTCAGGCGCGCCGGCAGGTTGACCCACAGCTGCAGGATCTCCAGCGGGCCGCCATCGCGCAGGAAATCAGGCGATGAAACTTCCGCATGCACGATACCGCTGCCCGCCGTCATCCACTGCACGCCACCGGCGTGAATCACGCTCTGATGCTTGGCGCTATCCGCATGGGCCAGCGATCCTTGCAGAATGAAGGTCACCGTCTCGAAGCCCCGATGCGGGTGCGGGCCAAAGGGCAGCCCCTGGTTATTGGGGGGATAGACCTGCGGGCCGTGGTGGTTCAAGAACAGAAACGGGTCGAGCTGATCGAGCCCTGGCCCCGGCAATGGCCGCCGCGTGACCAGGTCGCCGATATCATCGCGCCGTGCCGGGTGCAGGGCGATGACTCGACGCACTGCCTGAGAAGAATTAGCTGAAGACATGACGCGCTCCTTAACAAATATCGCCCAGCGTAAAACCTGCACCGAGAGATGAGGAGCGAATAATTTTCCCCGGTTCGTTGAAGGAAATTGGCAGAAGCCCGTCTAGCGCCATAAAGGCCGAGACTTCCACTCGTCTTGCTCAGAACTCCGTCACTACCGTCACTCCCGCCCCCTCGAACTTGTCCATGTTCATCAGCGCGCCGATCGACTGTTCCAGCGTGATCCGCCGGCCGATCAGCCGCTCGGGCGAGAGCTTGCCAGACTCGATCAACGCCAGCATGGCGTCATAACGATGCGCCTGCATGCCATGGCTGCCCAGTATTTCCAGTTCGTCGGCAATCACCTTGCTCATGGGGATGGCAGGCGTACTGTGATCCGCCAGCATCAACCCCACCTGCACGTGCCTGCCGCGCTTGCGCAGGTTGCTGATGGAATTGAAGCAGGTGGTGGGGTGCCCCAGCGCATCGAGCGACACATGGGCACCGCCGCACGTGATTTCTATTACGGCTTCAGCCACGTTGGCTACGTTCGCTGCATTCACGGTGGCCACCGCGCCCACTTGGCGGGCCAAATGCAGCGCCTCTTCGGAAATATCGACAGCTACTACATTGGCGCCCACGGCGTTGGCTATCATCACCGCCGACAACCCCACCCCGCCGCAGCCGTGAACGGCTACCCACTGGCCCGCCGCCGTTCTGCCCTGATCCACCACCGCCCGAAAGGAGGTCACGAAACGGCAGCCCAGACTCGCAGCGGTAGCAAAATCGAGCGTCTCCGGCAGCGCGACCAGATTCACGTCGGCGTAATGGATACCCACATACTCGGCAAAGGAACCCCAGTGGGTAAAGCCCGGCTGGAATTGACTTTCGCACACCTGCTGATTGCCGGAGTGGCACTCGGGGCAGGCGCCGCACCCGCCCACGAACGGCACCGTCACCCGGTCGCCAACACGCCACTGTTTAACGTCTTTGCCTACGGCCTCGACAACACCAGCCAGCTCATGGCCCGGCACATGGGGAAGCCGGATACCCGGATCATGGCCCATCCAGCCGTGCCAGTCGCTGCGGCATACACCGTTGGCCATCACCTTCACCACGACACCGTGAGTTTCTGGGGCAGGATCAGGCAACTTCTGAATGCTTGGCGGGGCGGAAAAGTTTTCGAAAACAACGGCTTTCATTCGTGGCTCCCTACGCTTTTTTTCTTATTCTACCGATTCCGGAGTGGCTGGGGTTTAAGAGGGCCTTTAAATCCAGCACGGCTACGCATCATGTATACCCATGTTCGATGGACAGCATGCTGGAAGCACCCAACGAGGTAATGAGGCCTCGGCAGCGACGTGATAATCCTCTCGAACCACTGGCGAAATATATAAATTTTACGCTTATCTCTATATGAGACGCAGTATATGCAAAGAAAAAACGGTTTCCTTTGCATATATGAGGCGTCATGTATAAATCTTTCTATTTTATATACATGAAGAAGCACAATGTACGCTGGAGAAGCACCCTTGCCGGAAGGCTACCACTGGCCGGCGAAACCGTTCAGGAACCCCTCGGCGGGTGAAGTGCCTCCCACTAATTGCACGCTTCAGCGCTGGTCATTCAGCTCAGCCACCAGCATCTGCCGATAGGTGAGGGCGGTCGCCTCGACCTCGCTTGCGCTCCAGGGTATCGCTCGACTCGTCTTCATCACTCAATATTCTGAATCTGCTCGCGCATCTGCTCGATCAATACCTTCAGCTCCACCGCGCAGCGGGTGGTTTCTGCCACTACGGATTTCGACGAGAGCGTGTTGGCTTCGCGGTTCAGCTCCTGCATCAGGAAGTCCAGGCGGCGGCCCTTGGGGCCTTTCTGGGCGAGCTGACGGCTGACTTCTCCTACATGTGCGGTGAGCCGATCCAGCTCTTCGTCCACATCGGCTTTCTGCGCCACCAGCACCAGTTCGGCTTCCAGGCGTTGGGGATCGAGTTCGGTCCTGGCGATTTCCAGGCGCTCCAGCAGCTGGGCGCGCTGGCGTTCCAGAATCTGTGGCAGCAGGCTGCGCACGGTGGCGACCTGCTCGCTGACGGCCGTGAGTCGGCTTTCGATCATCTCGGCAAGCTTTTCGCCCTCACGGGCACGGGCGTCGAGCAATTCGTCCAGGGCTTGGTCGAACAGCGCCTTGGCGCCGGCTTTGATGACCTCCTGGTCGAGATGCTGCGTTTCCATCACACCGGGCTGATTCAACAGCTCAAGCGTGGTGGGCGGCACGGCACTTGGGACTTGCCGCTGCACGGCGTTCAGCGCTTCTCCAATCGCGGCCAGGCGCGCGGCATTCACGGCGGGAACTTGGGTGGTCTCCGCACTTTCAAAACGCACACTGCATTCGATCTTGCCCCGCGCCAGCCGCGTACGGAGCGCTTCGCGCAGTACCGGCTCCAGGTCGCGCAGGCTTTCGTGTAAACGAAAATGCGGCTCCAGGTAGCGCTGGTTCACCGAGCGAATTTCCACCTGCAGCGTGCCCCAGGGGGCGGCCTGCTCGGTGCGGGCGAAGGCGGTCATGCTGTGTACGCGAGAGACTTGGGCCATGGCGTCCTCTATTGGGTAAACGAGAGGGTAAACGAGATTTCCTCCAGTCTACCCGATAAGACGGGGTGCAAGCCGTGTAGAATGGCGAGCCCGCTAATACGACCATGGAGAACAGAGAGCATGGAGAAGAAATCCGGTACGCGCCCCGATGTGGCGCGCCCCAGCGGTCGCGAGGCTGACCAGCCGCGCGAAATCCGCCTGACCCGCGACTATACCCGCCATGCCGAAGGCTCGGTACTGGTGGAATTCGGTGATACCAAGGTACTGTGCAACGCCAGTGTGGAAGCGGGAGTGCCACGCTGGTTACGCGGCAAGAACCAGGGCTGGGTTACCGCCGAGTACGGCATGCTGCCCCGGGCGACCCATTCGCGTAGCGGTCGTGAAGCGACACGTGGCAAGCAGGGCGGGCGTACCCTGGAGATCCAGCGTCTGATCGGCCGCAGCCTGCGTGCGGCGGTGAATCTGAAGAAGCTGGGCGAGTTCACCATTACCGTGGATTGCGATGTGATCCAGGCCGATGGTGGCACTCGCACCGCCTCGATCACGGGCGGCTGCGTGGCCTTGGTCGATGCGATCCGCTACCTGCAGCGGGAGAAGAAGATCAAGGGCGATCCCTTCAAGCAGCTGGTGAGTTCGGTGTCGGTGGGGATCTACAAAGGAATGCCGGTGGTCGATCTCGATTACCCCGAAGACAGTAGCGCCGATACCGACATGAACGTGGTGATGACCGAGAGCGGAGAGCTGATCGAGGTGCAGGGCACCGCTGAGGCGGGTGCGTTCACCCGTGCCGAGCTCAATGCCATGCTCGATCTGGCCGAGAAAGCCGGCGCCCAGCTACGCGCCCATCAGCGTGAAGCGCTGGGAATTCGGCAGTAAGCCGTTTCGAACCACGCTATCTACCGACCCACATAACGCGACACGCCGGCATCGAGCCGGCGTGTATAGCGAAGCAGGGACACAGGCTTAAAGGGTGAGATCGTACTCGACGATCAATGGCGCATGTTCGGAGAACGTGGCGTCATAATCGATCCATGCATCCACCACGTGGCGGCGGAAGTTGGGACCGACCACCTGGTAGTCGATGCGCCAGCCTTCCTGGCGCTCCCGCGAAACTTCCTGATCCAGCTTGGGCCACCAGGTATATTCACCCGCATCGCGATTGATCTCGCGGAAGGTGTCGATGAATCCGGTGGGGCCGAACAGCTGATCCATCCACGCACGCTCTTCGGGCCGGAAGCCCGGGGTGAGCTGGTTGTCGGACCAGTTGGCCAGATCAATCGTCTTGTGCGCGATGTTCCAGGTACCGCAAATGATGTACTCGCGTCGCTTGCGCGCCATCTTGCTCAGGTATTCCTGGTACTGATTCATGAACGCCTGCTTGGCCTGCATGTCGTCGCCATCGGGCATGAGGAAAGTGGCGATGCTGAAACGGTCGTAATCGGCCTGAAGAAAACGTCCTTCATGATCGCACTGGGGAAACCCCAGCCCGTACATGATCGCCTTGGGGATCTGGCGACAATAGAGCGCCACGCCGGCAAACCCATCTTCCTCGGCATCCAGGAAGTAACCTTCATAGCCTTCCGGATACAGAATATGGTCGCCGAGCTCGAAGCTCTTGGCCTTGATGTTCTGCACACAGACGACGTCGACATCCTGCTGAGCCAGCCAGTCCAGGAACCCCCGTTCGACGGCATCACGAATACCATTGACATTGATGCTGGCAATTTTCATAAAATCGTCCCTTTAGCGTCGCTGCTGTATGATACCCGACGTTTAGACGTTTGGGTAAAGCCCATGCGCAATTGTGCCGGTTTCCAGCTGGATATTTTCGCTATTGCCTACTTTCCCATTCACCGATCCAACTCTCTACCCTGCGAGGATAGCCGTGGCCGATACCCTGCAACCCTACCAGCGCGATTTCATTGAATTCGCCATCGCGCAAGGTGTGCTCAAGTTCGGTGAGTTCACGTTGAAATCGGGCCGTGTCAGTCCCTATTTCTTCAATGCGGGACTGTTCCAGAGCGGTGCCGCCCTGGCACGTCTCGGCCGTTTTTACGCTCAGGCTATCGAAGATAGCGCTATTAGCTATGACGTGCTGTTCGGCCCGGCCTACAAGGGAATTCCCCTCGCGGCCACCACGGCCGTCGCCCTGGCCGATCATCATCAGCGCGATACGCCCTACGCCTTCAACCGCAAGGAAGCCAAGACCCATGGCGAAGGCGGCAATATCGTCGGCGCGCCGCTGGCGGGCGATATACTCATCATCGACGATGTGATTACCGCCGGCACCGCCATTCGCGAGGTCATGGAGCTGATCGCCCAGCATCCGGCACGCGCCGCCGGGGTAGTGATCGCGTTGGATCGCCAGGAGCGCGGCACCGGTGCCATGAGCGCCATCCAGGAAGTCGAAGCCAACCATGGCATTCCCGTGGTCAGCATCGTGACCCTTGAGCAAGTACTGACTTATCTGGAAACCCAGGCAAGTACGGACATGCAGCCCCATGCCGACGCGATTCGTGCCTATCGCGACCGCTACGGGGTCTAGGCTTTCACCGCGCCGATAAAGCCTTGCTGACGCCAGGCTTCATAGCTCACGATGGCAACCGCGTTGGAGAGATTCAAGCTGCGATTGTTGGGCTGCATGGGGATCGTCAGGCGCCGGGACTCGGCCAAGGATTGATGAACATAGTCCGGTAGGCCGCCGGTTTCCGAGCCGAACAGCAGGACATCGCCGGGCTCAAAAGCGAAATCGCTGTAGGCGCGCGTACCGCGCGTGGTCAAGGCCAGGATGCGCCGGTCCGCCATGGTTTGGGAAAACGCGGCATAGTCGGCATGGCGCGTCACGTTGGTCAGGTCGCGATAATCGAGCCCGGCACGGCGCAGCTTCTTCTCTTCCAGGTCGAACCCCAGCGGTTCGATCAGGTGCAGCCGGCAACCGTTGTTGGCCACAAGGCGCATGATATTGCCGGTATTGGGCGCCATGCGCGGCTCGAATAGTGCTATTTCAAACATCGCTACCTGCCTGATCATCAGCCCTGTCATTGGTTATATTGCGCTGCCGGGCGTACTCCCCAGCCGCCGCCGATTGTAGAGGAAACATGCCGTCATGACGCCCACTATCGCCAAACGCCTCAACGGCTTGAATCCTCGTCAACAGGAAGCGGTGCGCTATATCGATGGTCCCTGCCTGGTGCTGGCCGGCGCCGGCTCGGGCAAGACCAGCGTGATCACCACCAAGATCGCCTACCTGGTGCAGGAGTGCGGCATGAGCGCCCGGCGTATCGCCGCGGTGACCTTCACCAACAAGGCCGCCCGCGAAATGAAGGAGCGCGTGGGGCAGATGCTCAAGGGCAAGGAAGGCCACGGTCTCACCGTCTCCACCTTCCATACCCTGGGGCTCAACATCATTCGCAGTGAACTCAAGGCGCTGGGCTATAAGCCGGGCTTCTCTCTGTTCGACCCCGAGGACGCCAAGGCGCTGCTGCGTGACCTGATGAACAAGGACGCTCAGGTCGACGCCGAACAGATCAACGCCGTGCAGGGACGGATCTCCCAGTGGAAGAACGACCTGGTGCTACCCGGCGAGGCACTATCGCATGCCGCCGATGATGACGAGCATTTCGCCGCCCGGGTGTACGAGGCCTACGGGCGCCATCTGAAAGCCTATAACGCCGTCGATTTCGACGACCTGATCCTGCTGCCGGTGGTGCTGTTGCAGCGCGACCCGGAGGCGCTGGCGCGCTGGCGACGCAAGATCCACTACATGCTGGTGGACGAGTACCAGGACACCAACGTCTCCCAGTACTTGCTGGTGAAGCTGCTGATGGCCGAGCGCTCGACCTTCACCGTGGTCGGCGACGACGATCAGTCGATCTATGCCTGGCGCGGCGCGAGGCCCGAAAACCTGGTCACCCTAGGCGAGGATTTCCCGCGGCTCAAGGTGATCAAGCTGGAGCAGAATTATCGCTCCACCGGCATCATACTGCGTGCCGCCAACACCTTGATCGCCAACAATCCCCACGTCTACGAGAAGACGTTATGGTCGGATATGGGCCAGGGCGATGCCATCCGCGTGATCGTCAACCGGCACGAGGAGGCCGAGGCCGAGCGCGTGGCCAGCGAGATCCTCACCCGGCGGATCAAGGAGCGCTCCGAATGGCGCGACTTCGCCGTGCTCTATCGCGGCAACTTCCAGGCCCGCCTGCTGGAGTTGAAGCTGCAGCACTACCAGATTCCCTACAAGCTCTCCGGCGGCACCTCCTTCTTCTCACGCAACGAGATCAAGGATGCCATGGCCTACCTGCGGCTGCTGATCAATCCGGCCGACGACAATGCCTTCCTGCGCATCGTCAACGTTCCGCGCCGCGAGATCGGCCCTGGCACCCTGGAGAAACTCGCCAACTATGCCACCGAGCGCGGGGGCTCGCTGTTTGCCTCCTGCCATGAGCTAGGACTCGAGCAAGTGCTGCCGACACGGGCGGTGGAGAGACTTTCCCGCTTCATCCATTTCATCGATGGTGTACGCCGGCGCATGGACGAAGGCGACGCCATCGCCGCCATTCGCGACATGCTGCGCGACATGGATTACGAAGCCTGGCTGTACCAGAACGCCAGCGCGCCGACCATTGCCGAACGGCGCATGGCCAACGTATGGATCTTGATCGACCAGCTGGAAAAGTCGCTCAACCGCGATCCAGAAGACGATACCGCATCGACCGAAACCGAGACCGATAGCGTCGAGGCGGCCATTTCGCGGCTGGTACTGCGCGATATTCTCGAGCAGCAGGCCGAGGAGGACGACTCTGACCGGGTGCAGTTGCTGACCATGCACGCCTCCAAGGGTCTGGAGTTTCCTCATGTCTATCTGATGGGCTGGGAGGAAGACCTGCTGCCCCACCGCAACGCCATCGAGGCGGGTACAGTGGAGGAGGAGCGCCGCCTAGCCTATGTCGGCATTACCCGCGCCAGGCGCACCTTGACGTTGACGCTTGCGCGCCAGCGTAAGGCCTATGGCGAGCTGATGGACTGCGCGCCAAGCCGTTTCCTCGAGGAGCTACCGGAAGACGATCTTGACTGGGAGGGCCGCACCGACAAGGAAGATCCCGAGCGGAAGCAGGAGCGCGGCAAGGACGCCATCGCTGGCCTGCGCTCATTATTGGGCTGAAAGCATCCCGTTATTGTTGGAAAGCGTCTTGTGACGTGGACGCTGGGCCGGACCGACGGTTCTCATGCAAAAACACGGTACTTACTCAAAAACACGGTACTTACTCAAAAACACAACGGGGCGCCCGAAGGCGCCCCGTATTGGCTTCAGACCCGTACACGATTACTTGACGGGTTCGACCAGGAAGTCCACGGCAGCGCGGACCTCGTCATCGGAGAGACCCATATTGCCGCCCTTGGGTGGCATGGCGCCGATGCCGTTGATGGCGTGGTCATACAGCGTGGTGATGTCCTGATCAGCGCGACCTTCCCACTCGCCGGCTTCGCCACGGCGCGGAGCGCCGGCGGCACCGGTCATGTGGCACGCCATGCAAGCCTGGTTATAGATCGCTTCACCATCGATCCCGGCATGGGCCGGCTCGTCGCCAGTGGCCTGATCATCAGCAGACGCTTGCTCAACGGCCTCTTCATCAACGGGGGCGTCTTCTACCGCCACAGCGGAAGCTTCGGCTTCCTCCTCCAAGGCACCCTCTTCGGTCACGGCCTCGGTAGCCGCTTCCTCTTCGGCCGCTTCATCAGCGGGAACTTCCTCTACCGCCACGGCGGAGGCTGCGGCTTCCTCTTCCAAGGCGCCCTCTTCGGCCACGGACTCGGTAGCTTCTTCGGCTGAAGCTTCGACCGCATCTTCGACGGCAGCTTCGGTATCTTCACCCACTGCTTCGCCGCCAGCCAGTTCGGGCACTTCCATTACCGGCTCGACCAGGTACGCAGTGGCCGCTTCCATCTCTTCATCGGAGAGGCTGGGGTTGCCGCCACGGGCCGGCATGGCATTGAAGCCGTTAATGGCATGGTCGAGCAATGTGGCGAAGCCCTTCTCGGTACGCTCCGCCCAGGCTGCTTCATCGCCACGGATCGGCGCCCCGGCGGCGCCGGTCTCGTGGCACGCCATACAGACGTTGTTGTAAATACCGGCGCCATCCACACCCCCGCCACCGCTACTCTCTTCCTGCGCTGGTGCCGAAGCCGTACCACACTCTTCCCCTTGCAGGCATATCTCGCCCACCGGCTTCAAACGCTCGGCCATGGCGTCACGATCCACGTCAGCTTGCACGGTTGCTACTCCCGTGACGAAGCCAAGAGCCGCCAGACTGCTCATGATCAGCTTGCTGGATTTCACTCTCACCACCTCATTGAGTTTTATCATTGAATTCTGCGCGTGGCGGCGCCGTGGTCGACAGAGCGCAGCCGGGACGCCAGGACATACATGACGGTAGTATACCGGCATCGTAAACCGCTGGAAAATGCCTACTTGCTCCTATTACCGCGTGGACGACCGACTCATATCGTAGACAACCGGCGAATTCACTGTACAGCGTCTATGGTTTGCGCATGGGCAACAGGAGAATTGGCATGACGATGACACACACTTACGCCGAAAAAGAGCCGACACGCGAACAGGTCGAAGCCATGCCAGGAGCGGTGGTACTGGAATTCGGCGCGCCCTGGTGCGTTATTTGTCAGACCGCGCAAAGCAGGATCGAGACGGCCTTGGCCGAGCGACCCGAAATCACCCATATCAAGATCGAGGACGCCCCCCGGCGCCGCTTGGGCCGCTCCTTTCGCATCAAACTATGGCCGACACTAGTTTTTCTCGAAAACGGCGAGGAAATCGACCGTCGGGTTCGTCCAGCAAGCTCCCAGACCATTAGCGAGGCTCTGGCCAAGTTGAGCTAGGCTAAGCGTATATCATCTTCGAAGACCTGGTTCACGTCCCTGCGAGGGGTCCGTTTTGATTGAACTGCAGGGAATGTCCCTGACCACAAGTATCGTTCTGTTCGCCATCAGTGCCGTGGTGATCGGGATTGTGGGTACACGGCTGACTCGCGTCGTGGACGAGCTGGCCGATCGCACCGGCCTGGGAGAAGCCTTGGCGGGAGCGGTTCTGCTGGGCATGGCGACATCGCTTTCGGGCATCGTGCTGTCATTCACCGCGGCTCTGGAAGGTCAGCCCGAACTGGCGATGAGCAACGCTCTCGGCGGCATCGCCGTGCAGACCCTGTTCCTCACGGTGGCGGATATCTGCTTGCGTCGCGTCAACCTGGAACATGCCGCGGCTTCCCTCGGCAATCTCATGCAGGGCACCTTGCTGCTGTGCATGCTGGCGTTGATTTTAGTGGGCAGTTATTCCCCCGAACTCACGTTGTGGAGCATTCATCCGGTCACGCCGCTGCTGGTGCTGGGATATTTCCTGGGGCTGAGAATCGTGCGTCAGGGCCAAACCTACCCCATGTGGAAACCGGCTCGCACCCGTGAAACTAAAGAAGACGTTCCTGACGAAGCGTCGAAGAAGAACTCCCTGATCGTCTTGTGGTTATCCTTTCTGTTAATGGCCCTGATACTGGGCATCACGGGCTGGCTGCTGCAACGCACGGCCACGGTCATTGCCATGCAGACCGGCATGAGCCAGGCGGCTGTCGGGGTGCTGCTCACCTCTATCGTGACATCGCTGCCGGAGCTTGTGACATCGGTAGCGGCGGTGCGACGTGGCGCCCTTACCCTGGCAGTGGGCGGTATCATCGGCGGTAACGCCTTCGATACGCTGTTCGCCGCGGCCTCGGATATCGCCTACCGCGAAGGGTCCATCTATCACGCTATCTCTCATGAAGTGCTGCTATGGGTGGCGCTTTCGCTGCTCATGACCGGTGTGCTATTGCTGGGACTGTTGCGCCGCCAGACCTACGGCTTCGCTGATATCGGATTTGAAAGCGCTATCCTCATTGGCTTGTATCTCACCGGGGCGGTCATCGTGTTGAGTGGCGGTTAGCCCGCACCACGCAAAAACCCCGCCGAATCGGCGGGGCTCTCCTGCAAGATGAAGCAAGTATCAGTGGCCGGAGTTGGGGTCGTGTGCCTCTTCGGTGTGGAAGATCGCGGAATCTTCTTCACCATTGACGTGGAGGAAGCCGGCCAGGCCCTTCTCCAGACGCGATAGCGCGTGGTCGACCAGGATGTACTTGCCGGGATACTCGACGCCGAACTCAACCATGGTGGCGCCGCCCGGGGGCACCAGAGTGGTCTGCACATCGGTCAGCGGCGGGCTGGTCAGCGAGGCCTGATCGTAGACCTTGTCGAAGATCTCGCCGATCACATGGAAGCTGGAGGTGGCGTTGGGGCCGCCTACACCGAAGAAGATACGGACGTCGTCGCCCACGTCGGCTTCCATCTTGTACGTCTGGGTGAGCGCATCCATGTTGCCGTTGAACATGAAGTGCTCGGCTTGCTCATCGAGCAGCTTGTCGAGGGAGAACTCTTGCAGACCCTGGCTACCGTGACGTTCGGCGGTGTAGAGCTCGCCCTGCATGATGTAGAACTCGCGCTCCACCGGAGAGAGTCCGCCTTCCGGCTCGACCAGGATCATGCCGTACATACCGTTGGAGATATGTTGGGCGACCATCGGTGTGGCGCAGTGGTAGACGTAGAGCCCAGGCGCCAGCGCCTTGAAGGAGAAGCTCTTGGAATGACCGGGCGCTACCTGAGTCACCGCGGCACCACCGCCGGGGCCGGTCACGGCGTGAAAATCGACGGAGTGGATGTGCGCGCTATCCTCGGCATTGCTCAGGTTGACGTTGACGGTGTCACCTACACGAACCCGTACGAGGGGGCCAGGCACCGTGTCGTTGAAGGTCCAGTACTTGTAGCTGGAGCCGTCCGCCAGGTAGCCTTCCACTTCAGTGCTCTCGAGATTGACGGTGACTTCCTGCGGGCCACGATCGCCGACCGGCTCGCCCACGTCATGGGGATCTTTCGCCAGGTCCTGGGCGGCTTCGCCCTTCGCTTCCGGCTTGGGGTCGCCGACGATGAAATTCCCCACCATGCCGGCCGCCTTGTGTCCGGGCAGGCTGCACAGGTACTCGAAGTTGCCTTCCTCATTGACCCGGAAGGCCACGGCGGTGGCCGAACCCTGGCCGCCGATGTCATCGGAGTCGACGTCGAACTCGGGCAGCGCGATATCATGCAGAGCGCCGTCGCCATTGATCAGGTTGATCTGTACCACGGCACCGACCGGTGCGTGCAGGTCGGGATTGACGACATCCTTGATCCTGCCCTTGTCGCCAATGAATACCAGCTTGCCATCCTGCACCGCTGTACGCAGTGTATAAGTCACGTCTGGCGTGACCTCGGCGGGGCTGAGTTCCTCGCCGTGTGCGGCCATGGCGGGGCTGGCGAGTGCGGCACTGGAGATCAGAGCGGCGGCGGCGGTCTTGAGAAAAAAGCTGTTTTTACACTTCATCATCTTATCCCCTCGTGAGGATTATCGTTTCGTCCTGCTGACGGAGTAAAAGTAGCATTATGAATGAATATTTGATTTGACCTTCGTCAAGAAATCACTCGCTGCGCAATTTTCTTATTACTGCGAGAGTGTTTGCCGAGGTGGGCGATGGTAGCTAGGCTGGTTCTAGTCATGCTCGACGCATAGGCATCGTCATTTCTACTAATCGCCGTATTCAACAGGAGGTTGAAACCATGTCCAGTCCCGAGCACAAGCAGAAGATCTGGAAGATGATCAAGGATATTAAAGTCGGCATGCTGGTGACGCTGGATGACGAGGTGCCGCGTGCCCGTCCGATGCACCTGGTTCAAGATGAATACGACGGCACACTGTGGTTCTACACCCGCCGCAGCGCCGAGAAGGTCTTCGAAACCGCCACCGACCGCGATGTCTGTCTCAGCTTCTCCGATCAGGAAGAAGGGGTATACGTATCGCTCTCGGGCAAGGCCAACCTGACCGATGACCGCGAGCTGATCGAGAAATACTGGAATCCCTTCATCGCGGCCTGGTTCCCCGAAGGCAAGGACGACCCGGACGTGGCGTTGATGGAAATCAAGGTGCAGATGGGTGAGCACTGGAAAGCCAAGGAGAGCAAGACGTTCCAGCTCTACGAGATCGCCAAGGCCAACATCAAGAAAGACGCCACCCCGAACATGGGCGAGAATGAAAAGTTCGGTGGCTAAGCACATGAAGATTCGTCCCATCGCCTGGTTGCTGGCTGGCGTGTTGGCACTCTTGATGTCCGCTGGCGCATGGGCCACGGAAAGCGAGCCGGACGACTCGGCAAGCAGAAACGGTTGTGAACTCACCGATCGCAAGCGCGAAATGCTGTCGCGAGTCAACGAGGCGCGCAGTCAGGCTCGTCAATGCGGCAACCAGCGCTTTGCGGCGGTGAATGAGCTGTCGTGGGATTGCACCCTCGAAGCCGCTGCCGAGGCGCACTCCCGCGATATGGCCGAGAACGACTATTTTAGTCATACCGGCCCCGATGGCGTGGGCATCCAGCAGCGAGTCAGCGAGAGGGACTACGTATGGCGGGCGGTTGGCGAGAATATCGCCGCCGGGCAGATGTCGATCGCCGCCGTGGTGGATGGCTGGCTGGAGAGCCCGGGGCACTGTCGTAATATCATGAAGGATACCTTCACCGAGATGGGCATGGCCAAGGCCGACGATCCGGACTCGGAATACTCGTCATACTGGACTCAGGTACTGGCCCAGCCGCGCTAGACTATAAAACGTCTATTGCATACTGCTGAACCTTACGCGCTGCGTACGTGCCGTTGCCGTCATCAACATCGCAGCCACCGTTCAAGCCAGAATTGGCAAACCGGCTAAAGCTTCAGCACTGGATAGAACACCAGAATCACAAAGATGGTCAGTACCGCTATCCCAAGCCAGTTACTCTGCTTAGAGTCGAAGAAACTTTCCATGAACCCGTTTGCCAACAGTTTCCCTTGCAGCTAATGGAGGTCAGGATGGATTGGCCGAATGAAACCGGACACTTACGTTAGATTGTCATCTATGTTTATGTGGTGCTAAATCGTGGTATGTCTGGTTTAGGATGAAGAAAGCGGGCTCTGCAGCCCGCTTTGCGTTCGTGCTCAAGGAAAGCTCAGTGCCCATGTCCGCCAGCTACAGCGGCACCGTGTACGCCTTCGACGTAGTGGATGTAGTTGACGTAGTCAGCGACAAAGTCGCGGCCCTCCTCTACGCTCTGATCGGCGCTGGCCCAGGCGACGCGCGCCTCCTCATAACGCTCGCGAATGCCATCCTCGACCTTGCGGGTGATATTTGCGATCAGGCGATCGATCTCTCCGTTCTCGAGAGCTGCATCCGCAGCAACAAGTCCAGGATCGATCTGTCCGGAAGGCTTGATGCCGGTGAACGGCGCGCCTTCATAGGCTCGATGAACCCTCACGAGGGTCGTGAACAGATGCTGGTCCGCGATTTCTTGTGCGGTCTCGCTCTGCCCGCGGATTCTGCGCACGTCGGCGAACACGCGCTTGATTTCTGCCTCGTCCTCAGCGGGTACCCACTTGAGTAGGGGCTTAACATCGCCTGCCTCGAGCGCTGCGCGGGCATCCGTAATTACAGGGCCATCCAAGGCATCACAATGCGCCTGGGCGTTACCGGCGAACACTAGACTGAAGATGACTGCCGCACCCGCAGTAAAGGCAACTTTACGTAGTTTCGTTTTCATGGACGATCTCCTCATGTTGCGTTGATTCGCACGAGCACCGGATTCGGTACCGCTGGGAAATCAGCTTACGGGAGAGTGCCCCAAGAAGCGTTCGCGAGGCTGAAGTCGAACCACTATCGTACCCAATATGAAATGCTATAAATAACAGTTACTTAAAGGTTCTAATTTCCAACAGGACAAAACGCGAACCTCGTGGAGCATCATTCAGGACTGAGGCCCGGTACCGATGTGGTCGTGGCGGGCTCGGTGGCGATATTCACTGGGCGTAAGCCCCACATCTTTCTTGAAGGCGGTATTGAACACGGACTTCGAGTTGAAGCCCGAGTCGTACATGATTTGCAAGATATTCGAATTGTTGGCCGGGTCGGCTAGACGTGCCTTTGCCTCCTCGAGGCGATGACCGCTGATGAATTCGAAGAAATTGCACCCGAAGCCCTGGTTGATCACCCGAGAAACCTCTCTCGGATGCGCTTCGACTTTCCGAGCAAGCTGCTCCAGAGTCAGATTGGAGTACAGGTACGGCTTTTCCTCATGCATCTGCCTCTCCAGCCTCGTCTTCAGCGTCTGATCGAATCGCGGCGCCGTCTCCTCCTCCAACAACGCAGCTTGGTCGGCTGCAAGCCCGGAGAAGATGACCGGTTGACGAAGGGAGTTCACCATCAAAAAGTTGATGAAGACGAAGCCGGTCACGGCGCCAACACCTGCCACCCACTCGGTTCCAGGCGCACTTCTGGACACATGCGCGGTGAGGCAGTAGAACATGCTCACTGTCCAGGCCACTGCGTAGCCGATCAGGAGCATCCGTAACCACGCGAGCTGCTTGTTCTCGATGCTCGAAAAAATCTGTAGAAGGCCCAGGCCGAAGCGATTGATCGTTCGAATCGTGGCGTATAAATAACCGAGAAAGACAGCATGTATCGTCACCGCGAGTAGGGGTGAGGTCAGCACGCCTGGATGGTCCCGCTCAAGCAGGATCTGCATTTTAGTATCGGTCGGCTGTAAATAGTACTCAACCAAGAAAATGGCGCCGACAACCCAAAACAGCAGAGTATGTACGAAGTGTTCCTTGCGCAACCGGAAGCCTTGATACATGAGCGATTGCGCATACAAATAGAGGGTCCCCGCTTGCAGGAGTCCAATGAGAGTCCCGAGGTAGGCGAAATTAGGATGCTCGAGCGCCAACCCGCTGCCATACAGGAAAATTTCGCCAAGTCCAGCGGCGAAGAAGACCAATGTGGCGACCAGAAGCCGATTACTGACGAGCCGGATGTTGAAGGGAAGCAGCAGGAAAAAGGCCAGACTCAGCGACTGAATGATGCTCGTCAGCAGTACGAGATCAGTAAGTGTCAGGTACATAGTAAACAACTCCACTCGGAAGAGCCGGGGTTAGTCAGCAATCTGAGCCAGCGATTACTAACCTTTTGCCTTGTGCGGGAGCTCCTGAGTGGCCTGATTTCTATGCTCTTCAGGCGATCGCCTTATCTCTGAATTTTCAGTCATTGCATGGCAGTGGGCTCGAATTCGCTTGGTAGCTGACCCACTGCAACAAGGGAAAAATCACCAGAGCCCAGGGATTCTATGGATTGCTGAAATTCAACCACCTTGCGCAGGGAGAACCGGGCGATTCAACAGATACCCAGTCGGCTGACCGGATAACCGAGATCGATCTCCTGATCGTCCTGTCGTTAATGGATTTCCAAGCGGGCAATGAGAATCGACCCACATCACTCTCGCCAATAGTCGTTGGCTGCGGCAACGGTCTGAAAATGTGTGGCGATCACATGGGAGATCGCGATCAAGCTATCGGGATCCTGCGCATACTCAGGACGCTGTTGCTTGCGTATCTCGGCATCTGGCTGAGTGTTAGCCACCCCTTTCTGGGACAGAGTGATGGCCAGAGCAAAGCCTTCCTGGGGCGACTCGGTGATCAGACTTGGCAGCCAGGCATCATTTGCTTCGGCTTCGTGGTTATCAGCCGTGGCGGAGCTGCCCAGTGCCAGTGAAATGGCCAGCATCACAGCGCCTGCTGCCTTGCCAAGCGAGAAAAGTATTCGATGAGAAGTCGGCATGGAGGTCTCCTACGTTGCCTTGAATCATGGGTAGATGGTACCCGTATTTTAAGGTGCATCAATAATACATTTTTAAGGTAGCCCATACCTCTTCACCGTCAACACGTCGGGGGAGGCTTCCCATGCCACTAACCAAGGTGGAAAACTTCACGCCTAGCGTCATTCAGAGGTCAGCACATGAACTTACGGGTAAACGCGCTCAGCCCAATCGCCGGATGGCCATGCCGCCCGACCTTGTCCCAGCTCTCACCCGATCAGCTCAACCAGAAGTCACTGCTCCACGACGCCTATTCCACCGTCACACTTTTCGCCAGGTTACGCGGCTGGTCGACGTCAGTGCCCTTGAGCACGGCGACATGATAGGACAACAGCTGCAGCGGCAAGGTATAAAGCAGCGGTGCCAGGGCTTCGTGAATGTGGGGCAGGTGCAATACACGGGTGTCTTCCTGTTCGTCTATACCGACGCCTTCATCGGCAAAGACGAACAGTTGCCCACCACGGGCGCGAACTTCCTGCAGGTTGGACTTGAGCTTTCCCAGCAGGTCGTCATTGGGGGCGATGGAGATTACCGGCATTTCACTGTCGACCAGTGCCAGCGGGCCATGCTTGAGCTCACCGGCGGGGTAGGCTTCGGCATGGATATAGGAAATCTCCTTGAGCTTGAGTGCGCCTTCCAGGGCTATGGGGAAATGAGCGCCACGGCCGAGAAACAGTGCGTGCTGTTTTTCGGCAAACGCCTGGGAGAGCGCCTCGATTTCCCGGTCGAGGCCGAGCACCTGCCGGCACAAGTCGGGTAGCTTGCGTAGCGCTGAGAGAATCGCGGGATCAACGCTGCGTGACTTGGCGCGAGCCGTTGCCAGGGTAAGCAGCATCAAGGCGACCAGTTGGGTGGTGAAGGCCTTGGTCGAGGCCACGCCGATTTCCGGCCCGGCTCGGGTCATCAGACACAGATCCGACTCGCGCACCAACGAGCTACCCGGCACATTGCAGATCGCCAGGCTACTCAGGTAACCCTTGTTCTGGGCAAAACGCAGCGCCGCCAGGGTATCGGCGGTTTCCCCCGATTGTGACAGGGTGACGAGCAGGGTCTCTTCGGGCACCACCACGTCGCGGTAGCGATACTCGGATGCCACTTCGACCTGTACCGGAATGCCGGCATAGCGCTCCAGCCAGTAACGTGCCACCAGCCCCGCATGGTAACTGGTGCCGCAGGCGACGATGTGTATCTGCCGAGCCTGCTGCAAGAGCGCCGCTGCCTCGGGGCCAAAGCTTTCGACCAGAACACCCTCTTCGCCCAGGCGCCCTTCCAGGGCGGCGGCGATCACTGTCGGCTGCTCGTAGATCTCCTTAAGCATATAGTGGCGGTACTCGCCCTTGCTCGCCGCGCCATCGCCATGTTCGAAGACATGCACGGGGCGTTCGACCTCGCGCCCCTGGGCATCGAACAAGGTAATCCGGCCACTGTCACGCAATTCGACCACATCGCCCTCTTCCAGGTAGATGAAGCGGTCGGTGACTTGCAAAAGCGCCAGCGGGTCGGAGGCGATAAAGGCTTCGTCGATGCCCACCCCCACCACCAGCGGACTGCCTTGGCGTGCGCCCACCACCACGCCCGGTTCCCGCGCGCTCATCACGCCCAGGGCGTAAGCGCCATGCAGCCTGGCCAGGCACTGCTGCACGGCAGCCAACAGAGGAAGGCCCTCTTGCTGCAACTGATCGAGCAAATGCGCCATGACCTCGGTATCGGTTTCGGAACCGAACCGATAGCCCTTTTCCTGCAACTCGCGCTTGAGCGTCTCGTAATTCTCGATGATGCCGTTGTGTACCACGGCGATCTGCGCGCTCGAATGATGCGGGTGAGCATTGGCCTCAGTGGGGCGCCCATGGGTGGCCCAGCGCGTGTGGGCGATGCCGCACATGCCGGGCAGGGCCTGTTCGGCAAGGCATGCTTCCAATGCCGCCACCTTGCCGACGGCGCGATGCCGGGTGAGCGATCCCTGGTGAAGCACGGTCATGCCGGCGGAATCGTAGCCGCGATACTCGAGTCGCTTCAGACCTTCCAGCAGGATGCCCTGCACATTGCGCTGAGCGACAGCGCCGACAATTCCACACATGGGTTGGCTCCAAAATTGGTCGCTGGATGGTGCCCAGGCACCGGAAAAGGTTATTTATCGCTCTTGCCGGGACGCGGCCAGTCGGGTTTGTTCACTTGGCGGCCGCGTGTCACCGCCAGGGTATTGTCCGCCACATCCTTGGCAATGGTGGAACCCGCGCCCACCGTGGCGCCACGGCCGATGCTGACGGGTGCCACCAGGGCGCTGTTGGAACCGATGAAGGCGTCATCGGCGATATCCGTACGATGCTTGTTGATACCATCATAGTTGCAGGTAATCGTCCCCGCGCCTATGTTGACACCGCGCCCCAGCCGGGCATCGCCTACGTAGCTTAGGTGGTTGATCTTGGAATCTTCCCCGACTTCGGCATTCTTGGTCTCGACGAAATTACCCACCTTCGCCTTGATCGCCAGGCGTGTGCCGGGGCGCAACCGGGCGAACGGCCCGATCTGATTGCGCCCTGCCGCTACAGCGCCGTCAATCACGCTGTGTGATTCCACCACGCTACCGGCACCCAGGGTGCTGTTGCGAATCACGCAGTAGGGGCCGATGCGAACGCCCTCGCCGAGTTCCACCTCGCCTTCGAAGACACAACCCACGTCGATTTCCACGTCATGGCCACAATTCAACTGCCCGCGGACATCCAGCCGGGCGGGGTCGGCCAGGGCCACGCCCTGCTCCAGCAACCGCTGCGCCAGCCGCTCCTGATAGGCCCGCTCCAGGCGCGCCATCTGGGCCCGGTTATTGACCCCTTCTACCTCCAGCGCCGTGGCCGGTTGGGCGGTTGCTACCTGAATACCTTCTTCGGCGGCCATGGCGATCACGTCGGTGAGATAGTACTCGCCCTGGGCATTGTCGGCGGAGAGTCGCGGCAACCAGCGTTTCAGCTGCGTCGCCGTCATGGCCATGATGCCGGTATTGCATTCGCGGACGTCGAGTTCATCCGGTGAGGCATCCTTCTGCTCGACGATGGCGATCGCCTCTCCCGCCGCATTGCGCAGAATCCGTCCGTAACCGGTGGGGTCGGCGAGCGTCACGGTCAATAAGCCCAGATGCTGGTCATCGACCTGGGCCAGCAAAGCCGTCAGGGTATCGCGGCGAATCAACGGCACATCGCCATAAAGGATCAACACCTTGCCGTTGCCCAACTGTTCAAGCGTCTGGGCCACGGCGTGTCCGGTGCCTTTCTGTTCGGCCTGCAGGGCGAAGCGGGCGGAGGTGTCGCGCAGTGCCTCGCGCAGTTGCTCGGCGCCATGGCCCACCACCACGTGCAGGCGTTCGGGACGTAGCCGCTCGGCCACGTCCATGACATGGCGCACCATGGGCTTTCCGGCCAGAGTGTGCAGCACCTTGGGGCGCTGGGAACGCATGCGGGTACCTTTGCCGGCTGCCAGTATCACCACATCCAGCGCTTGGCGTTCTGCGGCTATCTCGTCATGCATCGTGCTGGTCTGTGTCATAGCGTTGTATTCCCAGTTGCTCCATTGTTTCCGCGCCGAAGAATTCCACAAACGCCGGGCTGGCGAGGCTGACCCATTGGTCATCCCGGCGCACCAGCATCAACACCTTGAGTTCCTGCTCTATAGCCAGCGCCATGCCGGCCTCGCCCCCCAGTACACTAAGCGCCGTGGCCCAGGCATCGGCCCAGGCGTTGGAGGGATGCGCCACGCTGACTGATGCCACATGATGTTCGATAGGCCTGCCGCTGCGCGGGTCGAGGGTGTGGGAGTAGCGCCGCCCGTCTTCTTCGAAATAATTGCGGTAGTCGCCTGAAGTGGCCACGGAAATGTCGTGTACAGGCAGGACGTGCTGCGCTCGCTGTGGTCCGTTTTCCGGAACTTCGATACCGATTCGCCAAGGCTCCTGACTATCCTGCTCGCGATACCCCTTGACCCGCAATTCGCCCCCCAGGTTGACAAGATAGTGCTCGATATCCTGGCGCTCCAGGTACTCCGCCACCCGGTCGGTGGCGTGGCCCTTGGCCACGCCGGAAAGATCGACGAACACATCTCGAGTACGGCGGGCCTGCAACGCCTGGGTATCCAGCTCCAGAGCGTCGAAGCCGATCAGAGAGAGGCGCTCCTGCAGCTGGCTCTCGTCGGGAACCTCCTGCGGGCGCGCTTCCGGGCCGAAACTCCACAGATTGACGACATCGCCGATGGTGACATCGAAGGCACCGTTGCTGGCTTCGGCCACCGAGCGGGCGATGGCCATTACCTCGATCAATTCGTCGGACAATGGCTGCCACTCGTTTAAGGGAGCCTGATTGAACAGTACCAGCTCGGCGTCATCGCGATAGGTGGACATGGCCTGGTCGACATCTTCCAGCTCTTGCAGAAAGCCCTCTTCCAACGTCTGAGCCTGTCCCTGGGTCAAGGGATCGGCGATGGTGACCTGGTAGAACGTGCCGAAAATTTCACCTTCCAGGCGTACCGGCGTCTCCAGGGGACGATCGGACTCCGAGCATCCAACGAGTATCGCCAGGGCAAGGACGGCTAGCCCCCATCCGATAGCACGGGCGTAGACATGGTGCGTAAGCGGTCTGCCAAACTGGATTGCCATCAACTCCCCTCAGCCATGAAAAAACCACAGTAACCATGCGCCGAACAGTACGCGGTAGATGACGAACGGTTGCATGCCGATTTTCTTGATCACTACCAGAAAATAGTGAATACACAGATAAGCGCTGATGGCGGAGAGCAACGTGCCTAGTGCCAGCGCGGGCCAGTCGATGGCTTGCGGCTGCTGCCAAAGGCTCAAGGCCTCCCATCCTCCCGCCAGCACGATTACCGGGATGGAGAGTAGAAAGGAGAAACGCGCCGCTCCTTCGCGGCTCATGCCGACCAGCAGTGCCGCGGTCATGGTGATACCCGACCGCGAGGTGCCCGGAATCAACGCTAGTACCTGGGCTCCGCCAATCCACAGGACCTCCTTCAGCCCCAGTTGGTACTCGCTCTGCGTACCGCCCCGGCGCATGTCGGCATAGCCCAGCAGCACGCCGAACCCGATCAGGCTGGTGGCGATGATGACAGTGGAACGCATGCCGGCGGACACCAGATCGTGCAACAGAAAACCGGCGATACTCACCGGCAGCGTGG
The DNA here is from genome assembly GCF_039691755.1 of Halomonas sp. Bachu 37. NCBI lineage: Bacteria > Pseudomonadati > Pseudomonadota > Gammaproteobacteria > Oceanospirillales > Halomonadaceae > Halomonas > Halomonas kashgarensis. The sequence continues at coordinate 3,425,800 of NZ_CP137552.1, forward strand.
CCAGGCACACCCAGAAACCCAGCCGGGCGTCCTGATCTACCCCACGGCCCTTGATTGCCATCAGGCTGCTTAGGAGGATGCGCCACAACTCCTGACGAAAATAGATGACGACCGCCGACAGGCTGCCCAAGTGCAAGGCTACATCGAAGGCGAGTCCCTGGTCTTCCCAATGAGTCAGTACCGGCACCAGAATAAGGTGGGCCGAACTGGAAATAGGAAGAAATTCCGTCAACCCCTGCACGAGGGACAACACCACCACCTGTAACCAATCCATAGTCATCCTGTGCGTAAGCGAGTTGAGGTCTTCACTAGAATTAATAGCGCCAAGCGAGTCAAAGGATACACATCCACCAATTTATTGTCCGCCCTTGTGCGGTACACGAGATCAAAATCCGCTCGCGCCACAGCAAGCTATTCACAGCAAGCTATTAGAGGAGGGGGAGCAGTGCGCTACAATGGAGCCTACCGAACGTGTACGCCCTGCAAGGTATCTTATGACTCAGACCGTTGAATCGCCAGAGGTTCACGACCGACAGCTGCAAAGTCGTGACGCCAAGCGCGTCACCTATGTCGGTGCCTGGCTGGACGGCTTGCTGAGCATCGTGAAGGTCGTTGTTGGGTTCATGGTCGGCTCGGCGGCGCTGGTAGCCGACGGCATTCACTCCTTCTCCGACCTGGTGACCGACGGCTTCGTACTCGCCGCGATCCACTATGGACATCAGGAGCCCGATGACGATCACCATTATGGCCATGGTCGCATCGAAACCCTGACCACGTTGCTGCTCGGCAGTGTATTGATTTTCGTCGCTGGCGGTATCGCCTGGTCGAGCTTGGTGCGCCTGTTCAACGGCACAGCGGTGGAGCCCCCCGGAGCCTGGGCGATTCTGGTCGCCTTCGCCGCGTTATTGGCCAAGGAGTGGATCTTTCGCTACACCATGCGCGTCGCCAAGCGCGTGAAGTCGAAACTGCTCGAGGCCAATGCCTGGCATTCGCGCAGCGACGCCCTCTCCACGGCGGTGGTATTGGCGGCGATGATCGCCTCCCAGTTCGGTGCCGGCTGGGTCGATGCTGTGGCCGCTATCATCGTCGGCCTGCTGGTCGGCAAGGTAGGCTGGGACCTATTGTGGGAATCGGCCCGGGAACTGGTCGACACAGCGCTTCCGGAGGATATCCAGCAGCAGATGCACGACGTGGCGTGCAGTGCTCCCGGCGTTGATAGCGTGCATGAATTGCGCACTCGCCAATCCGCCGGCTGGGTGATGGTCGATTTGCATGTGGTGGTGGCGCCCAAGATCACCGTTTCCGAGGCCCATGAAATCGGTAATGAAGTGAGCCGTCGCCTGCGCCACGAATTTCCCGCGCTGACCGATGTAATTTTCCATATCGACCCCGAGGACGATGCCGGTGAGGGCGATCCCAGCCGCCTGCCGGGGCTGCCGCTGCGTCCCGAGGTAGAAGCGGCACTCAACGAGCGCTGGTACAAGCACCCGGTATGGCGCACGCTCAACGAGCTGCAACTGCACTATCTGGATGACAAGGTCTCGGTATCGTTGATCATCGACAATGCCGTCCAGCAGCCGCCCCAGTGTCTCGCCAGCCAGCTGAAAGCGCTGGCCAGCGACATCGAGTGGCTAGGCCACGTCGAGGTGATGTTCATTACCCGGGCGGCCAGCAGTTCGATGCGTTGATGTCTATCGGTTTACGCTGATGGCTACCGGTTTACGCTAGCGGCTCCGGTTTACGCTGATGGCTCCCGGTTGCCCTTCGCCGCCTGCTACAGCGATGTCTGCGCTAGAATCACCGTGGCGATGCTGAAATAGATCAGCACGCCCGAGGCGTCGATCAAGGTGGTCACCAGCGGCGCGGAAGCCGTCGCCGGATCGATCTTGAAGCGCTCCAGGACGAACGGCAGGCACATCCCGATCATGCTGCCGAACAGCACGATGGTGACCATGCTGAGCGCAACGATAATCGCCACCGCTTCGCCACCGCGGAAAATACCGATCGGGGTAACGGCAATCGCCATGGTTATCCCCAGCGAACCAGCCACCAGCAGCTCGCGACCCAGCATTTTGCTCCAGTCCTTCACTCCCACATCGCCGGTCGCCATACCGCGTACCATCAGTGTTGCGGCCTGGGCGCCGGCATTACCGCCACTGCCGATCAGCAGCGGCAGGAAGAAGACAAGCGCCACCTGAGCGGCGATGGTGTCCTCGAAATAGGCGATTCCCGCTCCGGAAAACAGATTGGCGAATACCAGCAACACCAGCCAGAACACCCGCTTGCGATACAGGCTCCAGAGCGGCACACGACTGACGCCATCTTCCAGCTGGCCGATGGACATCCCCTTGTGGATATCTTCGGTGGCCTCGGATTCGGCTACGTCCATGGCGTCATCGTGGGTCACGATACCTACCATACGGGCCTCGGCATCGATCACCGGCAGCGCGAGCAAGTCGTAGCGCGCCACGATGCGGGCGACCTCCTCCTGCTCTTCGTCCACAGGGGTACTGATGACGTCCTTGATCATGATGTCATCGACCACCGCACCAGGGCGGGCCACCATCAACTGGCGCAGCGACATCGTCCCGATCAGTTCCCCACCGCTGTTCAAGACGTACAGCTGATAGACCGTTTCCGCATCCGGCGCAGTCTGGCGCACGCGCATCATCGCTTGCGACACCGTCATGCCACTGGCTATGGCCACATAGTCAGAGGTCATGATGGCGCCCGCCGTTCCCTCTTCGTAGCTGGCAAGCCGTTTCAGGTCTTCCCGCTCCTGATGGGCCATGCGCCGCAGCAGCACTTCGCGACGGTCTTCCCCCAGCAGGTTGAACAGATCCGCCCGCTCATCCGAGCCCATCTCCTCCAGCAGCGTGAGCACCTGAGAATCGCTCAGCTCCCCCACCACTTCCAACTGGCTCTCGCCGGGCAAGTAGCCCAGCACATTGGCGGCGCGCTCATCTGAAAGAATGTCGAGGATCGTGAGGGCAGCGGACAGCTCCTCGTCCTCCTCGACAAGCTCCTCGATCACTTCACCGATATCGGCTGATCGCACTTCCGACAGACGCTCGGCCAGCAGCGACTTACTCGGTGCATCCTTTTCCAGCTCGTCGAGCAGCTCGGTTTTCAATTCCTGCAAGCTTTCATCATTCAATGCCATGGCTATCCCCTATAGGCAGACGAGCATCACGCGGCCGATTTTCCTTCTGCACCATACTACCAGACAAAAAAAACGCTCCTTAAACCCGTCAGGGCTCAAGGAGCGTTTTGTTCACGCCAAGCGGCAAATTAGCCTTTACCGGCCTTCTTGCGCAGCTGCTGGATGGTACGCAGCTGAGCCACGGCTTCGGCAAGTTCTGCGGCTGCACGGGTATAGTCCAGCTCGCTAGACTTGTCGCTGAAGGCTTTCAGCGCTTGCTGACGGGCTTCTTCGGCGGCGGCCTCGTCGAGGTCGCTGGCTCTTGATGCCGCATCGGCCAGGATGGTGACCACTTTCGGCTGGACTTCCATGAAGCCGCCGGAGACAAAGAAGTTATCCTCCTTGCCGCCATCGTAGATCACCCGTACCGGCCCCGGCTGAAGCTCGGTCAGCAGGGGAGCGTGACCGGGCAGAATGCCCAGATCACCCGAGACCCCGGAAGCGATGACTTGCTCGACAGTGCCCGAGAAGATCGACGCTTCAGCGCTGACGATGTTGCATGTGAAGCTGTTCGCCATAGCGAATCCCCCTGATGGACGGGATTACTTCATCTGGTTGGCTTTCTCGACGGCTTCGTCGATGCTGCCAACCATGTAGAAGGCCTGCTCCGGCAGATCGTCATAATCACCGTTGAGGATACCCTGGAAGCCACTGATCGTGTCCTTCAGAGATACGTATTTGCCGGGAGACCCGGTAAATACCTCGGCGACGAAGAACGGCTGCGACAGGAAGCGCTGGATACGACGCGCACGGGCAACGGCCTGCTTGTCCTCGTCGGACAGCTCGTCCATGCCCAGGATCGCGATGATATCCTTGAGTTCCTTGTAGCGCTGGAGCACGTTCTGCACACCACGAGCGGTGTTGTAGTGCTCTTCCCCCACCACCAGCGGGTCGAGCTGGCGCGACGTGGAATCCAGCGGATCGATGGCCGGATAGATACCCAGCTCGGCGATCGAACGCGCCAGTACCACGGTGGCGTCCAGGTGCGAGAAGGTGGTCGCCGGCGACGGGTCGGTCAAGTCATCCGCGGGCACGTAGACGGCCTGGACGGACGTGATCGAGCCGGTCTTGGTGGAGGTGATACGCTCCTGCAGAACGCCCATCTCTTCGGCCAGTGTCGGCTGGTAACCTACCGCTGACGGCATACGACCGAGCAGTGCCGAAACCTCGGTCCCTGCCAGGGTATAACGGTAGATGTTATCGACGAACAACAGCACGTCGCGGCCTTCATCACGGAATTTCTCGGCGATGGTCAAGCCGGTCAGGGCCACGCGCAAGCGGTTTCCGGGCGGCTCGTTCATCTGGCCATAAACCAGCGATACCTTGTCGATAACGTTGGAGTCGGTCATTTCGTGGTAGAAGTCATTACCCTCACGAGTACGCTCCCCCACCCCGGCGAACACGGAGTAACCGCTATGCTCGGTGGCGATGTTGCGGATCAATTCCATCATGTTGACGGTCTTGCCCACACCGGCGCCGCCGAACAGACCGACCTTGCCGCCCTTGGCGAACGGGCACACCAGGTCGATGACCTTGATACCGGTTTCCAGCAGCTCGTTGGAAGCGGCCTGCTCGGCATAAGTCGGTGGCTTGCGGTGGATCGGCATGCGTTCCTGCTCACCGATCGGTCCTGCTTCATCGATCGGCTCGCCGAGAACGTTCATGATCCGGCCCAGTGTTTCCTTGCCTACCGGCACGGAAATCGCAGCTCCGGTATTCTCGGTTGTCATACCCCGCTTGAGCCCCTCGGTGGAGCCCATGGCGATGGTACGAACCACGCCGTCGCCCAGCTGCTGCTGGACTTCGAGGACGGTCTCGGCATCCGAGACCTTCAGCGCGTCGTAGACCTTGGGAACGGTGTCCCGCGGAAACTCTACGTCAATCACCGCGCCGATGATTTGTACGATACGTCCGCTCATCTTGGTTCCTCTCAAAAACCTGCAAATGAAACCTGCATGCCGGGAGCCTGCTCTGCTACTCAAGCTCCCTGGCGTTATACGGCAGCGGCACCGCCGACGATCTCGGAAATTTCCTGGGTGATGGCGGCCTGGCGGGCCTTGTTATATACCATCTCCAGATCATCGATCAGGCCGCCGGCATTGTCGGTGGCACTCTTCATGGCGATCATGCGGGCAGCCTGCTCGCAGGCGCCGTTTTCCACCACCGCCTGATATACCTGCGATTCGATGAAACGAACCAGCAGGCTATCCAGCAACGCCTTGGCATCCGGCTCATACAGGTAGTCCCAGCTTCCGGGACGGGCGTTTTCATCGTCCTGTGTATCGCCTTGCCCTTCCGCGACGCCCATATCCGGCGACAAGGGAAGCAGTTGGCGAACCACCGGTTTCTGCGTCATGGTGTTGACGAACTCGTTGTACACCACAAACAGGCGGTCGATCTTGCCTTCATCGTACGCTTCGAGCATGACCTTGACGCTACCGATCAGGTCTTCCATCGAGGGGGATTCCCCCAAGCCGCTCTTGGCAGCAACCAGGTTGCCCCCATAGTTGCGGAAGAAGCCTGCGGCCTTGGAGCCCAGCGCACAGAAATCCAGCTCGGCACCCTCCCCTTTCCAAGCGACGGCATCTTTCAGCACGGTCTTGAACAGGTTGACGTTCAAGCCGCCGGCGAGGCCGCGGTCGGAGGAGACCACGATATAGCCTACCCGCTTCACCTCATCGCGCTCGATCATGTAATCGTGGCGATACTCGGGGTTGGCGTCGGCGATGTGGCCCACCACTTTACGGATCTGCTTGGCGTAAGGCTGGCTGGCCCTCATCAAATCTTGTGCTTTACGCATTTTCGATGCAGCCACCATTTCCATGGCGCTGGTGATCTTCTGCGTATTCTTGATGCTCCCGATCTGGGTGCGTATCTCTTTTGCAGCTGCCATAGCGATCTACCTTTCGTTCGTGGCTCTCAGAAAGCATGCTGGCCCACCCGTTGCCAGGCGGGCCTGGGGCATTACCAGCTCTGAGTCGCCTTGAACTTCTCGAGACCCGACTTCAAGCCGTCCTTGATCTCGTCGTTGTAGTCGCCGGTCTGGTTGATCTTGTCGAGCAGCTCGGCATGCTCGGACTTCATGTAGTCGTGCAGGGCACGCTCGAAGTCCAATACCTTGTCTACCTCGACGTCGTCCAGATAACCTTCGTTGGCGGCGTACAGCGACAGCGCCATTTCGGCCACGGAGAACGGCGAATACTGGTTCTGCTTCATCAGCTCGGTGACGCGTTGACCATGTTCGAGCTGCTTGCGGGTCGCTTCGTCGAGATCGGAGGCGAACTGCGAGAACGCCGCCAGTTCGCGATACTGGGCCAAGGCCAGACGCACGCTACCACCAAGTTTCTTGATGATCTTGGTCTGTGCCGAGCCGCCGACACGCGACACCGACAGACCCGCGTTGATCGCCGGACGGATACCCGAGTTGAACAGGCTGGTCTCGAGGAAGATCTGACCATCGGTAATCGAGATCACGTTGGTCGGAACGAACGCCGAGACGTCGCCGCCCTGGGTCTCGATGATCGGCAGTGCGGTCAACGAACCGGTCTTGCCCTTCACTTCACCGTTGGTGAACTTCTCAACGTAGTCGACGTTGACCCGTGCGGAGCGCTCGAGCAGACGCGAGTGGAGATAGAAAACGTCACCCGGGTAGGCTTCACGGCCCGGCGGACGACGCAGCAGCAGCGAGACCTGACGATAGGCCACGGCTTGCTTGGACAGGTCATCATAGACGATCAGGGCGTCTTCACCACGATCGCGGAAGTACTCGCCCATGGTGCAGCCGGAGTAGGCGGCGAGGAACTGCATCGGGGCTGGATCGGCGGCGCCGGCGGCAACCACGATGGTGTGTTCCATGGCGCCGTGCTGCTCGAGCTTGCGCACGAGGCCGGCAATGGTCGACTGCTTCTGGCCGATCGCCACATAGACACAGGTGACGCCCTTGCCTTTCTGGTTGATGATCGCATCGACAGCGATGGCCGACTTACCAATCTGGCGGTCACCGATGATCAATTCACGCTGACCCCGGCCGATCGGCACCATGGCGTCGATCGATTTCAGGCCGGTCTGGATCGGCTCGTCAACAGATTGACGAGTGATGACCCCGGGCGCGACCTTTTCCACCGCATCGGTCAGCTTGGCGTTGATATCGCCCTTGCCGTCGATGGGGTTACCCAGCGCATCGACCACGCGACCGACCAGCTCCGGGCCTACCGGCACCTCGAGGATGCGACCGGTACACTTGGCGGTCATGCCCTCTTCCAGGAGCACGTAGTCGCCGAGTACCACGACACCCACGGAGTCGCGCTCCAGGTTGAGTACCATGCCGTAGATGCTGTTGGGGAATTCAATCATTTCACCGAACATGGCGTCTTCGAGGCCGTGAACTTTCACGATACCGTCGGAAACGCTGACGATGGTGCCCTGATTGCGGGCTTCGGACGCGACGTCAAGCTTTTCAATCCGCTGCTTGATGATGTCGCTGATCTCGGAAGGATTCAGTTGCTGCATGCCATGTCCCTCAGACTCAGGCGAAAAGCGTTTCGGAAAGACGGTTCAATCGACCACGTACCGAGCCGTCGATGACGGTGTCGCCGGCACGCAGGATCACGCCGCCCAGCAACGCCGGGTCTACCTGAGTGGTAATGGAGATTTCGCGATTCAGGCGCTTCTTGAGCGCGCCTGCCAGCTTGGTTTGCTGCTTGCTGTCCAGCTCGTAAGCCGATACCACGGTGACGTCGATTCGCTTTTCATGTTCTGCACGAAGCTGCTCGAACTGTTCGGCGACTTCACCCAGGACCATCAAGCGATGTTGCTGTGCCAGCGTTTCCAGGAAGCGACGAATCGCATCGTTGGTCTCACCCGGCAGCATATCCGCCAGCAAAGACACCTTCTGTTCGCTGTCGAGTTTGGGACTGCCCAACAGACGACGAACTTCGGTGTCAGCGGTGACTTGGCTCAGCAAATTGAGTGCCTGCGACCACTGGTCCAATATCTCGTGGTCACGGGCAATCTCGAACGCCGCCTTGGCGTAAGGACGAGCGACGGTAGATGTTTCCGCCATGATTCACCTCCTTACAGTTCGGCAGCAAGCTCATCCAGCAACTTGCGGTGCGTATTCTCGTCGATGGAGGCTTCCAGTACGCGCTCGGCGCCGATGACCGCAAGATGCGATACCTGGGCACGAAGCTCCTCCTTGGCGCGATTGATTTCCTGCTCGATCTCGGAGCGAGCGGAAGCGATCATGCGTTCGCCCTCGGCGCGTGCTTCGTTGCGCGCTTCCTCGATCATCTGAGCAGAACGCTTGTTGGCCTGTTCGAGAATTTGCGAAGCCTGTTCCTTGGTTTCGCGCAGCGTCTGAGCCGCCTGCTCTTGAGATTGCTCAAGATCACGCGATGCCCGGCTGGCTGCGTCCAAGCCATCAGCAATCTTCTTCTGACGCTCGTGAAGCGCGTTGCTGATCGGAGGCCACACATACTTTATGCAAAACCAGACAAAGATCGCGAAGGCGATCGTTTGCCCGATTAGCGTCATGTTGATATTCACAGGGCTGTACCTCTGACAAGTTCGTGGCGACCGGAGTGAAACGAAACCGAGCGGAAAGCCGCTCGGTCAAGCGTCATTAACCGGCAACAACGAAGATCAGGTACATCGCGATACCCACGCCGATCATCGGTACGGCGTCGAGCAGACCGGCCATGATGAAGGTTTTGGTTTGCAGCTGGTCACCCAGTTCCGGCTGACGCGCAGTAGATTCCAGCAGCTTGCCGCCCAGAATGGCGAAGCCGATGCCGGTAGCCAGTGCGCCCAGACCGATGATGATAGCAGCAGAAAGATAAACCATTTCCATGATGTTGCTCCTGAGTTTAAGTTTTGGTTAAGGGTTGGGGGTTAGTGAAAATGTTATTGCTCGGTTAATGGTGTTCGTGTGCCGCGCTTAGGTATACAACAGACAGGGTTGTAAAAATGAAGGCCTGCAGAGTGACCACCAGAATGTGGAAGATCGCCCATGGCACGTCCAGCAGCCAAATAGCCCAGAACGGCAACATGGCAATCAGAATAAAGATGACTTCACCGGCGAACATGTTACCGAACAGACGCATTGCCAGGCTGAACGGCTTAACCAGGAGGGAAACGGTTTCCAGCACCAGGTTAAAGGGAATTAGCGCCCAGTGGTTGAACGGGGTCAGGGATAGCTCTCTGGCGAAACCACCCACACCCTTGACCTTGAAGTTGTAATACAGAATCAAGCAGAACACGCCAAGCGCCATGCCCAACGTAGCATTCACGTCGGTGGTGGGAACGATCTTCATGTATTCCACACCCAGCTTGGCAAATAGAACCGGGAAAAAGTCCACAGGGATAATTTTCAACGTGTTCATCAACAGTATCCAGACGAACAGTGTCAACGCTAGCGGAGCGATATTAGGGTTGCGTCCGTGGAACGTTGAACGCGTCAAGTTCTCGACAAACTCGACGACCATTTCCACCGCATTCTGTAGCCCGCCTGGCACCCCTGTGGTCGCCATTTTACCGGCTTTACGGAATAACCATATGAACAACACGCCCATGGCGATCGACCAGCCCATGGTATCCAGGTGAATGGCCCAGAAGCCCATTTCACGAGCTTCCTCGGAAGAGTGCGCTATCGACCAGCCATTAACGGGGTGGTTGCCAAAGGTCAGGTTCTGCAGGTGGTGCTGAATATAGTAAGTCGGAGAGACTTCGTTTCCTGTGGCCATGGACCTGTCACCTCAATCATTTGTGCGTTTTCCAGGCATCAGCCACGGTGTGAGCCAATGCGTTAGAACTACCGCAACATAAGCGTAAAAAAACAAAGCAGGGTTTGAGGGGGGCGCTGTGACGAACACCAGGACGAACAACGCCACCGTCAAACCAAACTTCCCCGCTTCTGCCCGAAAAAGTTGGACAGAGCGGTTACCTCTCGCAGGGGAATTGCGCAACCAGCCCATGCGGTAGACAAAAAAAAGATGGGGCAAGAATGCGACCAATGCTCCCATGAATACTGCCTTCAAACCTGCCGATTGGGCCAGGAGATAAGCAATGACCATTGCTAGACTCGTGACTCCCAGCTGCGCCAGCACCAGCCGTCGAAGATGGGTGCGTCTACGCCTGACTTCCGGTCGTTGCATAAACGTTTTCTCACGATAATTAAGAATGACGGCGATTCAACGTTTAGCATAGTGAAAGCTTGCGCGATTATAGGGAAGCCCTATCACGGCTTCAACCAAAGCCCGTACGTTTTTGGATATTCCCTTGGCTCTTGCGACCAAAGGGGGATTTTCAGCTCAATCGATTAACTTGCTAACAAATTCCCTCCATTTTTCCGTTATTACCGAATATGTTCGAGAATACCGTCGAGCTCCTCCAGGCTGGAATAGCGAATTGTCACTTTCCCTTTGCCACTGGAACCGTGGCGAATTGCTACCGGCGCACCCAGCACTTCACCCAGGCGGGTTTCCAGGCGAGCCACATCGGGAGTGGAATCCTTACGGCCTTGCACCTGTTTCGCTCCGGTCTGGGTCTGGTATTTCTTCACCAGCGCTTCCGTCGCCCTTACGGTAAGGTCTTTGTTGACCACTTCGTGGGCGATTTGGCGCTGCTGGGCCGCGCCCAGAGTCAGCAGAGCTCGAGCGTGGCCCATGTCCAGATCGCCGCGTTCCAGCAAAGTCTGCACCTCGGGATCGAGGGCAAGCAGGCGCAGCAGATTGGCGACCTGAGTCCGGGACTTGCCCACCGCATCGGCTACCTGTTGCTGGGTCAGCGTGAACTCTTCGCTCAGGCGCTTGAGAGCCATGGCTTCTTCAACGGCGTTGAGGTTTTCACGCTGAATATTCTCGATCAGCGCCAGGGCAAGGGCGATATCATCGGATACTTCGCGAATGACGGCGGGAATGACGTCTAGCTCGGCAAGCTGAGCGGCCCGCCAGCGCCGCTCCCCGGCGATGATCTCGTAACGATTCTCACCGATGGGGCGCACCACGATGGGCTGCATCACACCCTGGGCACGGATCGAGTCGGCAAGCTCTTCTAGCGCTTCGGGCTGGATATCGCGCCGCGGCTGGTACTTGCCCCGCGTCAGCTGGCCCAGCGGCAGGCGTTCCAGGCGATCCTCGCTGCCCGACTGAGGGGCTTGCACCGATGTTCCGGCTCCCTTGCCATCACTCTCGTGGGCTTGGGCCAGTTCGCTAAGCTTTTCTTCACCAAGCTCCTCTCCACCGGGAAGGTCCAGGCTGTCTCGACGGCGGGCGCCAGCGCCTATCAAGGCATCCAGCCCGCGTCCCAAAGCGCGTTTACGCGTCATCGATCTTTCCTCATCGATTTGTGTCCCATGGATTCTTACAGCGACAAGCGGCGAATCATTTCCTTGGCCAGCACACGGTAGGCCTGGCTGCCCCGGGAAAAGCGGGCGTATTGGGTGACCGGCAAGCCGTGGCTCGGCGACTCCGCAACCTTGACGTTGCGCGGTATGGTGGTCTTCAACAAGGCATCGCCGAAATAGTCGCGCAGCTGCTTGTCAATTTCCCGTGTGAGGCTGGTGCGCTTGTCGTACATGGTGCGCAGGATTCCGCTGATCGCAAGCTCCGGGTTCACGCTGTGCTTGATCTGCTCGACGGTATCGAGCAAGGCCGAGAGCCCTTCCAGCGCATAGAATTCGCACTGCAGCGGTATCAATACCCCGTCGGCGGCGGTCAAGGCATTGACCGTGAGCATGTTCAACGACGGCGGGCAGTCGATGAGCACGACATCGTAGTGCGAGGCAACGCCGGCCAGGGCGGTCTCGAGACAACGCTCACGCTTGTCGCGATCGAGCAGCTCCACTTCAGCGGCGGTGAGATCGCCGTTGCTCGGCAAGACATCGAATTTTACCGCGCTATTGCGCTCGATCACCGCCTCGGCGGGCTGCTCACCCAGCAGAACGTCCAGCACGCTATGGTCCAGTTCATGCTTGTCGATACCGCTGCCCATGCTGGCGTGGCCCTGGGGATCAAGATCCACCAGCAGCACACGGCGATCGAGTGCTGCCAGGCTGGCGGCCAGATTCACGGCCGAGGTGGTCTTGCCCACACCGCCTTTCTGGTTGGTCAGGGCAATAATGTGGCTCACGAGCAAACTCCTTAGGCTCTTTCTGAAAACTGGCTACGCTCAGCCATGCGGTGTTAAAAATCGGCTCAAAATACTCATTTACAACCCGTAAACTCCGTTTTTTCGCCGATTTTTGCCTAGCCTGGCCATTGCTAGCTGACTTTTCAGACAAAGCCTAGAGCGACGAAACACAGGCCATCATGCCGATCAAGAACCGCGCCTGGCGGATAGTATCAGGACCTGGCGCTGCGCGTTTTCAAACGGTACATCGAGGACATGGCGGCTTTCGAGTTCGATCTCGGGCGGCAAGTCGCGTAACTCTTCATCGGCGCCGGGACCCTTCATGGCCAGCCATTGACCACCCTGGACCGGCAATTGACGAGTCAGGGTGACGAAGTCCTCCAGGCTGGCAAAGGCTCGGGAAATCACCTGATCGAACGCTTCCCCGGCGAAGGACTCCACCCGCGCCTGCGTCGCGACGACGTTAGACAAACCCAGCTCCATCACCGCTTGGCGCTGGAAACGGACCTTCTTGCCATTGCTGTCGAGCAGGGTGACGTCGAGCGTCGGGTCGAGAATCGCCAGTACCAGCCCCGGCAATCCCGGCCCCGAGCCGACATCCAGCAAGCGTGGCCCCGATACATGGGGCTTTACCGCAGCGCTATCGAGAAGATGGCGCGAGACCATTTCTTCAAGATCGCGTACTGCGGTGAGGTTATAAGCCCGATTCCACTTGTGCAACAACGCAAGCAGCCCCAGCAGTTGTTGACGCTGGTGAGCGCTGACATCCAGTTGCAGCTGGTCAAGGCCTTGATCCAGACGCTCGACTGCGGCCGAGGGCAGCGAAGCGATCAAGGGTTTCAAGGTTTCCGATATCGGCTTATCCATTGCTCACCTTGGCGTCTCCCAGCAGGCGACGCTTTTTCAAGTGAACCAGCAGGATCGATACCGCCGCCGGGGTAACCCCGGAAATCCGAGCGGCGTGCGCCAGGGTCTCGGGGCGAGCCTGGTCGAGCTTCTGGCGGATCTCGTGGGAGAGCCCTTCGACCTTCTGGTAATCGAGTGTTGCCGGCAGCGGAGTGGCTTCGTGACGCTTGAGCTTGTCGATCTCGTCCTGCTGACGCTCGATATAGCCCTGGTACTTGGCCTGGATCTGCACCTGTTCGCTTACCTGCTCGTCCAGCATTGGCGAGTCTTCCGCCAAGTTGGCGATGTCGGCATAGGTAAGCTCCGGACGCTTGAGCAGGTCGATCATGCGATGTTCCCGCGTCAACGGCTTGTCCAGCTTGCCGGCCAAGGCATCGGCTTCGGCGCTGCCGGGTTGGACCCAGGTGGCGGCAAGACGCTGGCTCTCCTTGTCGATGGCGTCGCGTTTGAGACTGAACGCCTCCCAGCGCACATCATCGACGAGCCCCAATTCTCGCCCAGTCTCGGTCAGGCGCAGGTCGGCGTTGTCCTCGCGCAGCAGGAGACGATACTCCGCCCGCGAGGTAAACATGCGGTACGGCTCCTTGGTGCCCAGGGTAATCAGATCATCGACCAGTACCCCCAGGTAGGCTTCGTCGCGCCGGGGCCACCAGGCGTCCAGTTCCTTGGCGCGGCGAGCGGCATTGAGCCCGGCGAGCAGCCCCTGGGCGCCGGCTTCTTCGTAGCCGGTGGTGCCGTTGATCTGTCCGGCAAAGAACAGGTTGTGGATAAATCTGGTTTCCAGGGAGTGCTTGAGATCCCGCGGGTCGAAGAAATCGTACTCGATGGCGTAGCCGGGCCGGGTGATATGCGCATTCTCCAGGCCCTTGATCGAACGCACTACCTGCAGCTGGACATCGAACGGCAAGGAGGTGGAAATGCCGTTGGGGTACAGCTCATGAGTGTCCAGGCCTTCAGGCTCGATGAATATCTGATGGCTCGACTTGCCCGCGAAGCGATGGACCTTGTCCTCGATCGACGGGCAGTAGCGCGGCCCGACACCTTCGATCACCCCTGAATACATGGGTGAGCGGTCGAGGTTGGCCATGATCAATTCATGGGTTTGCTCGTTGGTATGGGCGATATGACAGCTGACCTGGCGCGGATGCATGTCGCGCCGTCCGAGGTACGACATGGTCGGTGTCGGTGTATCCCCCGGCTGCTCCTCGAGCACCGAGAAATCGACGCTTTTGGCATCCAGCCGAGGGGGAGTACCGGTCTTGAGCCGATCGACACGAAACGGTAGCGCCCGCAGACGCTCGGCCAGGGCATTCGACGGCGGGTCTCCGGCGCGGCCGCCACGGCTCTGGTCGAGACCGATATGGATCACTCCGCCAAGGAATGTCCCCGTGCACAGCACCACGCTTTCACTGAAAAAGCGGATGCCGGTTTCCGTTACCACGCCCCGTACCGTGTCGTTATCCACAACCAGATCGCCTGCCGCCTGCTGAAAGATGGTCAGGTTGGGCTGGTTTTCCAGTATGCCGCGGATGGCGGCCTTGTAGCGTATCCGGTCGGCCTGGGCGCGGGTGGCGCGTACCGCCGGCCCCTTGCGGGCATTGAGAACACGAAACTGGATGCCGCCGAGGTCGGTGGCGAGCGCCATCGCCCCACCGAGAGCATCGATTTCCTTGACCAGGTGGCTCTTGCCGATACCACCGATGGCCGGATTACACGACATCTGGCCCAGGGTTTCGATGTTATGCGTCAGCAACAGGGTCTGACAGCCCATGCGAGCGGAGGCCAGCGCGGCTTCGGTTCCCGCATGGCCACCGCCGATGACAATGACGTCAAAGCGGTCGGGATAATTCAAGAGACACCTCGTCTTGCGCCGATGGCGCGGATGTTGTGAAACGCAAGCGATACCTGCTCACGTCAAATCAGCCCGCCAGTATAAACCCCCTATGGGTAAGCGTCAGGTTTTTCCACACCGGGTTTTTCACTACCTCTACTTATCAATAACAATATAAAAATAAATAGAGAAGTTCTGTTGATGTAGTAACTACTGGTGTGGACAAAATCTGTGGAAAAGCAATTTTAACCTTTTATAAACATTGGCTTATTTTGTTTACAGCTAGGCGGAGAAGCAGCGTAGATGCTGGGTGGAAACAGTGATCGGGCTGTGGATGATATGCGAGGTTATCCACAGCGCAAGCGATACCCCAGTTGTCCACTGGTCTGTACCGGGCTTCTCAAACCACCTGTGTACAAGCGCAAAAACAAGCATGGCTCGCGGGAAAAGCGCTCATGCCGGGAGGATCGGCAGGAAGAAAAGAAAAACGAAAATAAAGTATCCACAGGGCAAAAAAGCACCCACTTGACAAAAAAACGCCTGTCATGGCTGACAGGCGCTAAAAAAGAAAGGAATTTTGGGCTCAGGGAAGAGCTACCGGGTGGGAAGATTCAGTGCTTGAGAACGCGGGAAAGAAAGGATTGGGTGCGTTCGTTCTGCGGGTTGTCGAACAGCTTCTCGGGCGGGCCCTGCTCTTCGATGGCTCCCTTGTGAATGAAGATGATGCGATCCGCCACTTCCCGGGCGAACCCCATTTCATGGGTCACGATCACCATGGTCATGCCCTCCTTGGCGAGCTCGCGCATGGCGTCCAGCACTTCACCGATCATCTCCGGGTCCAGTGCCGAGGTGGGCTCGTCGAACAGCATCAGTCGCGGTTCCATGGCGAGTGCCCGGGCCAATGCCACGCGTTGCTGCTGCCCGCCGGAAAGCTGGGTGGGGTACTTGTCGGCCTGGTCGGCGATATCCACGCGGTCCAGCAGGCGTCTGGCGTTTTCCTCGGCATCGTCGCGACTCCAGCCGCGCACCTTCATCGGCGCCAGGGTGACGTTATCGAGCACACTGAGATGGGGGAAAAGGTTGAACTGCTGGAAGACCATGCCGACTTCGGTACGGATCTTCTGCAGCGCTTTCCCACTCTTGCCGTGGGGTTCCAATCGATTGCCATCGACCTCGAGTTCGCCTTGCTGGAACTCTTCCAGGCCGTTGATGCAGCGAATCAGGGTGGATTTTCCCGAGCCGCTGGCACCGATGACCACCACGA
The DNA here is from genome assembly GCF_039691755.1 of Halomonas sp. Bachu 37. NCBI lineage: Bacteria > Pseudomonadati > Pseudomonadota > Gammaproteobacteria > Oceanospirillales > Halomonadaceae > Halomonas > Halomonas kashgarensis. The sequence continues at coordinate 3,442,129 of NZ_CP137552.1, forward strand.
CCTCGCCGGGGGTGACCTCGAGATCGACCTCTTTCAACACATGCAACTCGCCGAAGTGTTTATTCAGGCCCTGCATGCGCACGATAGGTTGAGTTGTAGCGTTCATGACAGCGGTCCTTATTGTCCGGCCAGGCCTCTGCGTTCAAGCTGACGCAGAAGGATGGAGAGGGTCCAGGTAATGCAGAGATACAGCAGCGCCACCATGAAATAGACTTCCAGCGCGGTGAAAGTGGTGGCGATGTAGACCTGGCCTTGACGTACCAGCTCGCCGACCCCGATGACCGAAAACAGCGATGTGTCCTTGATACTGATGATGGCCTGGTTGCCCAGCGGCGGGATCATACGGCGCAGGGCCTGGGGCCAGATGACATAGCGAAAGGACTGGCTACGCGATAGCCCCAGCGATAGCGAGGCTTCACGCTGGCCTCGTTCGATCGACTGTACCCCCCCGCGTACCACTTCGGAGATATAGGCACCCGAATTGACGGCAATAGCGGCGATGCCCGCCGTCAAGGCATTGATGGGGCTCCCGAGCAGCTGCGGAAGACCATAGAAGATGAACAGGACCTGAACCAGGATGGGCGTACCGCGAAAGACCTCGACGTAAACAATCGCCGGCCAACGCAGCCAGCGTATCGGGCTTATCCGCAACAGGCCGAAGATGATTCCGATCAAGAAACCGATCGCGAGGCCACCGAAGGAGATCAATAGCGTCCACGGGATCCCGGGCAACAGATGGGGAATGGAACGGAACGCAGCCGCCCAATCGAACTGAAAGGTGACTTCCACGAATTATGCTCCTTTTTTACGACACTGACGTCTCTGACGACCTTGCTACGAAACAGGGCCGGGTGGCTGGCCGCCCGGCCCTGAGTGGGTCATCTCAATCGATTAACTAACGCGAGTCATCAATCGTCGCTGGGAGCTTCACCAAACCATTTTTCGTAGATTTCATCGTAGGTGCCGTCTTCGCGCATGGCGGCTAGGGCTTCGTTGGCGGGTTCTACCCATTCGCTACCTTGATGGAAGACGATACCGTACTGCTGACCTTCGTAGAGCGGCCCGACCACCTTGGCCCGGCCTTCGCCCTGGGTCTGGGCGAAATACTGCACGTTGGGGGCGTCGTAGAAGGCGGCATCCACGTTACGGCCCAGCAGCGCCATGTACATGTCGGGTGTACCGGGGTACGGAGTGATATCGGCGTCTTCACCGAGTTCGGACTGCAGGAAGTCGTAGCTGGTCGAGCCGATCTTGGTGGCGATGCTCAGGCCTTCCAGATCCTCGATAGTTTCCACGTCGTCATTATCCGACCGGACGATGATCCGCAGACCGCTATCGTAGTAGGGATCGGAGAAATCGACGATTTCCGCACGCTCATCGGTAATGGTCACACCGGCGATGGCGATTTCCTGATTACCGGTCTGTACGGCGGGGATGATGCCGGAAAAATCCATGGTGGTGAGGTTGACTTCAAAACCGGCACGTTCGGCCACTTCGTTGATGATATCGATATCGAAACCGACCATCTCGCCGCTATCGGAATCCAGCATTTCAAACGGCACGAAACTGGGATCGGTGACGACATTGACCGAAGGTGTCTGCGCCATGGCGCTGGCGGCGCCTCCCAGGCCCAAGGCAACGGCCAGGACGGTTCCAGGCATCCAGACAGAGGCAACGCGAGAATTTTTCATTTTGGTCCCCGTAATCAGTTAGCTGACAGGTTGATGTCGCTGCAGGTTGGGTTGGGTGGACATTTGCACGAACACACCTGCCGAACGCAGCGGTAACAACCGGTTATTACTGTTATTGACCTTTCAACCTTGGCGAGAAACCGGCAAGGCGTCAAGTTACGGGGCGATTTCGAGCCAACGCTGTATCGACGTCGGCTAGACCAAGAACCGCGTTACCAGACAGCGCGTAAAGCATCGCCCAATCGGGCGGTGATATAAGCGCGCACCGCGCAGCGGTGCCTGTCGATGTTGATATTGAGAATCATACCTGATATTTGTACAGCATGACGAAACGTGCTTATAAAGAACGGTTGTACCCCACCCCCGAACAGGCTGAGCTGCTGGCCAAGTCGTTCGGCTGTGCGCGTTTCGTCTGGAACAATACGCTGGCCTATCGCACCGAGGCGTATCAGCAGCGGGGTGAATCGGTGTCGCATCCCGCAGCGGAAAAGCGGCTGGTAGCGCTTAAAGCCGAACATCCGTGGCTGAAAGATGTATCCAGCGTGATCCTGCAGCAGACGCTGCGGGATCAGAAAGCCGCTTTCGATAACTTCTTCAATCCCAAGCTCAAGGCGCGCTATCCGCGTTTCAAGCGCAAGGATGGCCGGCAGTCGATCCGGCTGACCAAGGCCGCTTTCCGCTATCGCGATGGCGAGATCACCATCGCCAAGTCGAAGACGCCGTTGCCGATCCGCTGGAGCCGTCCGCTGTCCAGCGAACCCTCCAGCATCACGATTTCATGCGACCGCGCCGGGCGCTACTTCATCAGTTGTCTGTGCGAGTTCGCGCCGGAAGTGCTGCCGGTGACGCCCAGGATGACGGGGATTGATCTGGGATTGACCGACTTGTTCATCACCAGCGAGGGCATGAAGTCCGGCAATCCGCGCCACCTGAAACGCTACGAAGCCAAGCTGGCGTACTGGCAACGCCGGTTGGCGAAAAAGCAGAAAGGCTCGAAGAATCGGGCCAAGGCGCGAAACAAGGTGGCACGGCTTCATGCCAAGATCGCAGACTGCCGCCGTGATGCCACCCACAAAGCGACCCGCACGCTGATTAACGAAAACCAAGTGCTGTGTGTCGAGTCGTTGAACATCGTAGGCATGGTCAAGAACCGTTCCTTGGCCAAGGCCATCAGCGATGCGGGCTGGGGCGAGTTCGTACGTCAACTCGAATACAAGGCGGTCTGGGCAGGCCGGGAACTGGTGAAGGTCAGCCAGTGGCTGCCCAGTAGCAAGCTGTGCCATGAGTGCGGGCACAAGGTTGAGAAGCTGCCGCTGTCGCAGCGTCACTGGCACTGCGATGGCTGCGGGCAAGCGACCGACCGCGACATCAATGCAGCCAGGAATATCCGAACCGCCGGGCTGGCGGGGTTATCCTGTGGAGCGACTGGAGCGGGGGCAGCAGCTTAGCCGCTGCCTAGTGAAGGCGTGTCGAAGCAGGAAGGTTCTGGGGCGACCCAAGAACCCTCGCCTAAAGCGCGAAGCGCGGCAGGCGGGGAGTGTCAGACCATGAAAGAGGAGCCGCAACCGCAGGTAGTGGTGGCGTTGGGGTTCTGGATGCGAAAGCGGGCACCCGCCAGGCCTTCCTCGTAATCCACGGTGGAACCGACCAGGTACTGGTAGGAGAGCGGGTCGACGACCAGCGATACCTCGCCGAACTCGATCACCGTGTCGTCTTCGCCCGCGTCATCGGCGAAATCGAAACCGTACTGGAAACCGGAGCAGCCGCCGCCGGTAACGTAGACGCGCAGCTTGAGGCCGGGGCTGTTCTCTTCTGCAATCAGGGCATGAAGGCGATTCCGAGCGTTGTCGGAAAGCAATAAAGGGGTTGGAACGAACGACTCTGCACCGCTCATGGGTACCTCCCGCGAGCTTTAGGGAACTGACAAGAATGCTATGCGCATGGATACGATAAAGAGAATTATCGGTAATACCCAGCAAAAGGGTCAACTTTTGCCGGGCGCGTATCATGCACCAGCAAGGCTTACGGCATCAAGGCGGGAGCGGTCAAGCCGGCGTTTTCCTCCAGACCGAACATCAGGTTGAGGTTCTGGATCGCCTGGCCCGAGGCCCCCTTGACCAGGTTGTCGATGACCGAAAGCACGACGACGACATCGCCGTTGCCCGGGCGGTGTACCGCCAGGCGACAGGTATTGATGCCCTTGACGCTGCGGGTTTCCGGGTGGCTGCCGGCGGGCATGACATCGACAAACGGCTCGTTGGCGTAGCGCTGCTCGAAGAGCGCTTGCAAGGCGTCGGGGTCGCCATTGAGCTGACCGCTGTTGAGCCGACCGTAGAGAGTGGCGTGGATGCCGCGAATCATGGGGGTCAAGTGCGGCACGAAAGTCAGGCCGATATCGCTCGCGGCGATATCGCGCAGGCCTTGGCGAATTTCCGGCAGGTGGCGATGGCCGAACGCTCCGTAGGCTTTCATCGACTCGCTGGCTTCGGCCAGCAGCGAAGGCACCTTGGCGCCGCGCCCGGCCCCGGTGACTCCGGATTTGCAATCGGCGATCAGGCTGCTGGAATCGATCAGGCCCGCTTCCAGCAAAGGCAGATAACCCAGCTGCACCGCGGTGGGGTAACAGCCGGGCACCGCGACCAGGCGTGCCGTCCTGATTCGTTCACGCTGCATTTCGGGCAGGCCGTAGACGGCTCCTTCGAGCAGCGTGGGAGCGCCATGGGATTGGCCGTACCACTCGGCCCATTCAGTAGCATCGCGCAGGCGGAAATCAGCCGAGAGGTCGATGACCCGGGTACCTTGTTCGAGCAGCTCGCCGGCCAGGGCGTGGGCGACGCCGTGGGGAGTGGCGAAGAACACCGCGTCCATGGCGCCCAGGCGTTTGGCATCTGGCACGGTGAAGGTCAGGTCATCGTAATGACCGCGCAGGTTGGGGTACATGTCGCAGACGCGGACGCCGTCTTCCGAGCGCGACGTGATGGCTTCCACGCTGACATGGGGATGTTGCGCCAACAGACGCAGCAACTCGACTCCGGTATAACCCGTGCCACCGACGATTCCGACCTTGATCACGCGGTACTCCTTTCAATTAATCTCATTTGCTAGATAGGTTCAACTTGCCGATTAGACAGTTCTTGCCAACAAGACAGTTCTTGCAAACAGACCTATCGCTTGTGCATGCCGACAGCTTACGAGCAAGGCCGCGGGCTGTCGAAGGCTGTCTCGCTATGATACACAAGAGATAGTCGTCGGACTCAGCGGCGCCTCATTGGCAACGCAGTTCAATGTGATGAAACGTCAACAGAGCCAAGTGGCTAGCAAGGAACGTCGCCGTGTCCCGTTTTTCACGTTCGGATTTCACCCTGGAAAGCTTTCGCCGCCAGTTGGCCAATGTGGAGGCTTTGCCGCAGCTGTGCCTGCTGGGGCTGGTGTCCGGCGTTATCACCGGTGCCTTGATGGTGGGGTTTCGCCTGTTGTTGACGTGGGGGGCGACACTCTACATGCCGGAGGGAAATTCCGAGGCGTTCGAGGGCTTGCCCAACTGGGGAAGAGCCTTGCTGCCGCTTTTGGCGGTACTGCTGATTGGCCTGCTGCTCTATCGTCAGAAGCCCTCCGCTCGCAAGCTTGGTGTCGGCCATGTGATCGAGCGGTTGACCTATCATCAGGGCCGCTTTCCACGACGCAACTGGCTGAATCAGTGGTGGGTCGGGGTGGTCTCGGTGCTTGGTGGGCTCTCCGCCGGCCGCGAAGGGCCGGCGATTCACCTCGGCGCTGCCGCGTCCAGCGGCCTGGGGCAACAGCTACGGTTGCCGCACAACAGCTTGCGGGTTCTGGTGGCGTGCGGTACGGCGGCAGGGATATCCGCTTCCTTCAATACACCCATCGCCGGGGTCATCTTTGCCATGGAAGTGGTCATGATGGAGTACACCATCATGAGCTTCATGCCGGTGATACTGGCGTCCACCATGGGCGCTCTGGTGGCTCAGGTACTGTACGGTGCCGAGCCGGCGTTCCAGATTCCCGATATCAGCCTGGGGTCGCTTTTGAACCTGCCTTGGATCGTGGCCACGGGGTTGGTCATAGGCGGGCTGGCCGGATTGTTCATCACTGTGTCGCGCAGTCAACGCATCATTGACCTGCCGCTGTGGCCTCGCCTGGCCCTGGTGGGAATCGCCACCGGCGTGGTGGCGTGGTGGTACCCGCAAGTCCAGGGAATCGGCTACGACAGCCTGGCAAGCGCGTTGAACGGGCAGCTGGCGATGGATGTGCTGATCGCCCTGGTCATCGGCAAGCTTTTAATTACCGCGCTGACGGTAGCGGGTGGCGTGCCCATCGGCATCATCGGCCCGGTATTGGTCGTGGGGGCGTCCACAGGCGCCTTGAGCGGCTTGCTGGGAGGCGTTATCTGGGCCGAAAAGGCTGCCGATCCCGGCATCTACGCCATGTTGGGGATGGCCGCCATGATGGGCGCGGTACTCCAGGCACCGTTGGCGGCGCTCATGGCGCTGTTGGAACTGACTCATAGCCCCCACATCATGCTGCCGGGAATGCTGATAGTGGTGGTGGCGTGTCTGACATCGCGCCAGTGCGGCGGCGGCGAGGGGTTCTTCGTCAGTACCACACGCAACGGCCTGCACCCGCTGCAACAGCCCTTGATGCAGGCGCTGTCGCGTGTTTCCGTACCCGCCGTGATGGAGCGCAGCTTTGCGCGAACGCCGCGTATGCTGACCTTTTTTCAGGCCAAGCGTCTTCTGGAAACCAATCCGGTATGGCTGGTGATCGAGCGCTCCAGCGAGGAAAAACCGGTGCTGGCCTTCAAGGCCGCAGAACTTGCCCGCTGGCTGCTCGAACACGACGAAGCGCCGGCGGAGAGTGAAGAGCGTGAATCCGGCATGATCGACCTGCTGGAAATACCCGGCCAGCGCCTGGAAATGGCACCGATCTCTCTCCAGGCGACCCTGTCCGAGGCCTTCCTGGCGTTGCAGAAGGATTCGCTGGGGGCCTTGTATGTGGTGCACGGTTACAGGCCGAAGCAGAAACGAATTTCCGGTATCATCACCCGTGGCGCCATTGAACGTTATTATCACTATACCGATGCCCGCGAGACCGAGATCGGACCACGCCAAGGACCCTAAGGAGAAATCATGTACGAATGGATTAAAGCCCTGCACCTGATGTCGATGGTGACCTGGTTCGCCGCCCTGTTCTACCTGCCGAGACTGTTTGTGTATCACGCCACCGCCCGGGACGCGGGCGACCATGGCACGATCGACTATTTCAAGACCATGGAGCGCAAGCTCTATCGCGGCATCATGACGCCTTCGATGATCGCGGTGATCATTTTCGGCGGCTGGATGCTGTATCTCGTTCCCGGCTGGTTCAGCCAGGGGTGGATGCATACCAAGCTGCTGCTGGTGGTGATCCTGATCGCCTATCACCATGTCTGCCTGATCTACATGAAACAGCTGGCCCAGGATCGCTGCACCAAGGGCCATGTGTTCTTTCGCTGGTTCAATGAACTACCGGTAGTCGTGCTGATCGCGATCGTCATTCTGGCCGTGGTGAAACCATACTGATGCTCACCCCGTTGCCACCCACGATACTGGTGCTTGCCGGTCACGATCCGAGCGGTGGTGCCGGAATCATTGCCGACTGCGAAGCGATCACCGCCTGCGGCGGTTGGGGGCTTAGCGTGCCCACGGCTTTGACCGTGCAGGATTGCCGCAACGTATACCGGGTAATGCCAGTCGCCCCCGCTGTCATCATCGAAACGGCCGATGCCCTGGCCGATATGCAGATTGCCGCCATCAAGGTGGGCTTGGTTGCCGATGAAGCCACCCTGGCGGCGGTGGAAACCGTCATTCGTCGCTACCCCGGCATCCCCGTGGTGATGGATCCGGTGCAGAAGGCCAGCGGGGGGAATGAGTTATCCACAGTCGGTTGGGTCGATACCGTTGTGGATCGATTACTGCCGCTGGTGGATATCTTGACGCCGAATCGGGCCGAGCTTGCGCGGTTGACCTCTCACCTGGAAGCCGATGCTGAAGATACCGCGCGCGCCGTGGAGCTGATTTCCCGGGGTTGCCAGGCGATCCTGGTGACCGGGACCGACGATCCCCTGCCCCACGCACCCGCCGATCAAGTCACCCATACCCTGCATACGCCGGACATTTCTCGCCAATGGCACTGGCCGCGACTCGAGGGGGGCTACCATGGCTCCGGCTGTACGCTCGCCTCGGCGCTTGCCGCTCGCCTGGCGGTAGGCGAAAGTCTGGTCCAGGCCTGCGAGCAGGCGCAGGAATTCACCTGGCAGAGCTTGTCCCACGGTTACCTGCCAGCCACCGGCTACGCCTTGCCCAATCGTCGTTTTCAAGCGACCCTAACGGCTCGCTAGGCCAGGTTGGCACTTTCGCTTGTGACGTTACTATAACTTTATACGGTACTCTTTCGTCTTTGCCGTGACTCCCGCAATCAAGAGGTCGCCATGACAACATCCGCCGAATTGTTCGAACTCGCCAGCCGCCATATTCCCGGGGGGGTCAATTCACCGGTCCGGGCCTTCAAGGGCTTGCATCGCCCACCTGTCTTCATGGAGCGGGCCCAGGGCGCTTACCTGTTCGATGTGGAAGGGAACCGCTATGTGGATTATGTCGGTTCCTGGGGGCCGATGATCAGCGGCCATGCCGACCCCGATGTGCTGGCGGCGGTGCGTGCCCGGCTGGATAACGGTCTCTCGTTCGGTACCCCGACGGCTATCGAAACCACCATGGCGGACATGATCTGCGAGATGCTCCCTTCCATGGAAATGGTCCGCATGACCAGTTCCGGCACGGAAGCCACCATGTCGGCCATTCGCCTGGCGCGCGGGTTTACCGGACGCGACAAGATCGTCAAGTTCGAAGGCAACTATCACGGCCACTCGGACTCCTTGCTGGTCAAGGCGGGCTCCGGTGCGCTGACCCACGGCGAACCCAGCTCGCCCGGCGTACCGGCGTCGCTGGCCGAACATACGATCACGCTATCGTTTAACGACCCGGAAGGGGTCGAAGCGTGCTTCAGCGAAATCGGCGACGAGATCGCCTGCATCATCGTCGAACCCGTGGCCGGCAACATGAACTGCATTCCGCCGCAACCCGGCTTTCTGGAAACCCTGCGTCGAGTATGCAACGAGCACGGCAGCGTGCTGATCTTCGACGAGGTGATGACCGGCTTCCGCGTGGCACTGGGAGGAGCGCAAGCTCATTACGGCATCACGCCGGATCTCACCTGCCTGGGCAAGATCGTGGGCGGCGGCATGCCGGTGGGCGCCTTCGGCGGCCGGCGCGATATCATGGAACGCATCTCCCCCCTGGGACCGGTCTACCAGGCCGGTACGCTTTCGGGAAATCCCCTGGCCATGGCGGCGGGCGCGGCACTGTTGACCAAGCTGCAGGTGCCCGGCTTCCATGCGGCGCTGGCGCAACGGGTGGAAACCCTGTGCCAGGGCTTGCAGGAGCGCGCCGACGCCGCTGGTGTAGAGATGCTGACCCAGCATGCCGGCGGCATGTTCGGTATCTTCTTCACCGCCCAGTCTCGGGTGGACAACTTCGCCCAGGCCACCGCCTGCGATCCGGAAGTGTTTCGCCGTTTCTTCAGTGCCATGCTGGACCAAGGCGTGTACCTGGCGCCTTCGGCATTCGAGGCGGGCTTCATGTCCAGCGCCCACACTGCCGAGGATATTCAGCTGACCCTGGATGCGGCGGAAAAAGTCTTCACCTTGATGTAACAGGAAGTTACATTGTCGCTATACTGCAAGAGCCGCCCAAACAGGCGGCTCTTGTCGTTATAAGCGTTTTATGAGGGTTCACCATGAAACAGCAAACAGCTTGGCGCAGCGCAATCATCGGAGTGGGGCTTGCCGCCTGGCTTCCGTTGAGCGCACAGCCGCCCGAGGAGCAGGACATGACGGACATTCGTATCAGCATCGACGGCACACCGGGTGTGGTGTACTCCGCCCACTGGAAGATCACCCAGGACGATGGAGTACAGGAACACAAGGAGGAAAACGGTACGGTACCTGCCGAATATCACTTCGAAGGCACGGCACTGGAAGGCAAGGTGACGGTGCTGAGCGATGAAGGCCGCCTGGATGTGGACGTTCAGAAAGATGGCAACCGTTCAAGCTCCTCCACCAGTGGTGGCGGTAGTACCTTGAATATTGCGGTCAGGTAATAAAAAAACCGCCCCCGAGGGGGCGGATTACGCAATGAAAAGCTGACCACCTCGTTTCTGGGCAGTTGAAGTGTTGCATGTGACTCGGTTACCGTCTTAACAAATATTATCTGACCACTTCAAATTAACTGTTACCTTGTTTCACTACATCCTAGACATACCAGCGCTTAGTAGGTCTCGATGGTAAGCGGCCTTGTAATGCCCGAATGGGCTTGCTGTTCGACGATTATGCCTTGGTAGCCACTTCCTGCCTGTAAAATATCGACCCTCCCTCCAAGCCCAGCTTGTCTTACTAGAGTTTCTTGTTGGTTACCTAGCTGGGTAATATTGGCCTCGAGATTATCACCCGTCTGTTTCACAATGCCGGTATGGTTAGAGCCCATCTGATTGATTGTAGCTTCATTGAAGTTACCAATCTGATCAATGGACGCATAGTTTGCTCTTCCCTGAATACTTCGATTCTGATTGACCTCGGTGCTGTTACCATCGCCTGTTTGGCGGATCCTGGCAACATTGGCGCGGCTTTCGTCAAACTGGGCTTCGCTAATCAGCCGCATCTTATTTTCAGTAACAAAGGCATGGGCTATCTTGTCGTCTATGCTCGCTGAATTAAACGGATTTTCCTCCGCTGAAACAGAACAGGAAAAAGCCATCGCCACCCAGCTCATTGTCAGAAGCGAGATGGCCTGGGTAATCTGGAATACGGTGGAGTGCCGTGAAACGTCGAATTTGTTGCGCATGGTTACATTCCTGATTCTTTGTATTTTAATGTAGTGCTGAATATTAACAGTATGGAAGGTATCCGAATAATTACCATAAATATTTAAACTTAATTTTTTAGGCAGTGTGAGGATGATTTATTTAATACGTTAGTGCAAAGGATGTTAACATTATAAAACCGCCCCGTGGGGCGGTATAATTTCAAGAGTAAGCTAGCGATGACTTACCATTGAGTAGCTATCGCACTGTTGTTATTGCCGGTTTGGGTAACCTGGGCGAGCCCAGCGCCTCCATGGTTTTCACCCTGGCGTACGGTAGAAACGTTATTAGAACCATTCATTTGAGTGATTTCTGCCGTATGACCGTAATTAGATCCACGTTGATATACAGAAGATGAGCTTAATTCAGCATTGTCTTGAATAATTACTGCGTCATGGTCATTACCGTTTTGGTGAACAAAACTCCAGGTTTGATCTGTGTTATTTTGTTGAGTAATATCTGCTTCGTTACGGTTTCCTGATTGATTAATAATGGAATCGCTTAAGCTAGAGTCAATTTGTTTAACTGTGGCTTTGTTGTGGTCACCACCAATTTGGCTTATATAGGAGTCGTTTAGTTCGCCACCGGTCTGGGTGACATTGGCTTCGTTACCATAGCCAGTCCATTGGTAGGTCTTAGATTCATGTTGATTGCCAGCTTGTTCGACGTTAACTACGCCTGCTTCGGCTTGTTGGTATACAACTGAGCTATTTAGTTTGCCTCCCTGAGTAATATTGGCTGTATTATTACCACCGGTTTGTGTAATTTTTGATGTATGCCGGTCGCCTTCTTGTAGGACTAAAGCTTTGTTCACGTTCCCGCTTTGTATAATCCGTGACCATTGTTCATGAGTGTTATTGCTAGATTGCACAGTTTCTGCCGAGTTATCGTCTCCGGATTGTTCGATAATGGAGGAGCGTGTAGCTGAGTCCCCACTGAATTCAGGAGAACCATTCATTTCTGCACGTCTTTTTTCCTGAAAAGCAAAACCTCCATTTGTTCCATCATTAGCTGAATCATTGATTGAATCCTCATAGCCGCGTGGGTCTGCACTGGCTGAAAAAGAAACAGCGAGAGCGATGGCGGCAGTCATAGCGGTAAGTTGCATTTTCATGGTATTTCCCCTTTGGTTTCGATCGTCTTGCTTATGACACCAAGGCAGCAAAATACTGCTCAGTGGGTCTCGATGGTGATCGGCGGTGCATACTGAAATTCACTGCGGATGCCATGCTGATCACCCCTCGATGATGAAATTCAAATCCTGCTTAAACCCAAGGTTTATTGAACATGTACTTCTTTCTTTGAAGTAACTTTTCGTAGCTCAATCATCCGGCCCAGCAACAAGCGAGATGGCTTGGGTAACGTTTTGAAAGCAATGAAGCACCGTGAAGCATGTAAATAGTGTCGTATGCTGTCTATTGTTACGATCCTGTTTCTTCGTATTCTCATGTAACGTTTTGTTGAGAACAGTATGGAAGGTATCGATGGGGTTGCCATGGTTAATTACTCTGAAATACGGATTTAAAAACACCATTGTTTTTAAAACACGTAAGATGAGTTTTTTAATGCTAGATGAGTAGTATGCTGGTGCTAGAATAATTTCGATTAAGGGCAGTAGCGTGTCGGCACGAGTGGACAAGCCACTTTCACGGTTATGAGCGGAAAGTAGTCGGCTGAATTAATAGCAGGCGATGCTATCAAGAGAATGGATCAAGAAGAGAAAGAAAGCAGTTAGGGACGGGTTGCCCTTGGCTGCCACAACACTATGTAGCGAACCGCTTGATCATGCGTTCGGTATATGACGTTGCAGGAGGGGAAGTTTGGCTAATCGTGTAGCGTATTATATAGCTATCAAATTTGTGGGCTGGACCATTTTCTCGGGCAGTGGCGGGGTCGTGTACGAAAAAAGTGACTCAACATTTCACTGGGCTAGTAGACCTTCCCAATATTATCCGAGCTAATCAGGACGGGAAGAAAGCCATGAGAGAAGATGCTGCCCATAAAAAAACCGCCCCCGGTGGGCGGTTTAAGATTAGGAATAATTTATTTCCTTATTACCATTGGGTAACAATCGCGCTGTTATGGCTACCTCCCGATTGGGTAACCTGAGCGAGTCCTGACCCTCCATAACTTGCTCCTTGGCGTACAGTAGATACATTATCCGTACCATTTTTTTGGAGTATTTCTGCCCTATGAGCGTAGTTACCACTTTGATGTATGTAGGATGCACTTAAGTCAGCACTGTGTTGAGTCACCTCCGCTACATGGTCATCACCACTTTGATAGACAAAGCTCCAAGTTTCATCTGCATTGTACTCTTGTGTTATATCTGCTTCGTTACGGTTTCCTACTTGGGTGATAATTGAATCGCTTCGCTCTGTATTATATTGTTGTTTAACTTCAGCGCTGTTTTCAGTTCCATTTTGGTTAATATAAGAGTCGTTTAGCTCGCCATCCGTCTGGGTAACATTGGCTACATTGTTACTGCCCATCTGATACAAGTAAGATTCGTGCTTATCACCTGTTTGATAAACGTATGCTTCGTTTTCTGTTCCATCTTGGTATATATAAGAGTCGTTCAGCTCGCCCCCTTTCTGGGTAACGATAGCTTTATTCTGATTACCATATCTTTGCATTACGTCAGAAGAATGCCGGTCGCCTTCTTGAAGGACATAAGCCTCGTTTCCGTCAGTAGTTTGTCGTATTCTAGACCATTGCTCATTAGTATTATCGCTTGATTGGTCTGTTTCTGCTTTGTTATTGCTTCCACCTTGTTCAATAATGGATGTACGTGTACTTGAGGGACCAACAAAAGCGTTAAATCCATCCATGTCTGAACGTCTATTCTGTTGGAAATCAAAGTTTGCATTTGTTCCATCATTAGCGTCAGTATTTGAGGAATCCTCATAATTACGTGGTTCGGCACTGGGATCGGCACTGGCCGAAAAAGAGACAGCCAGAGCGACGGCGGCGGCGAGTGCGGTGAGTTGCAGTTTCATGGTATTTCCCCTTTGGTTTCGATCGTCTTGCTTTCGATGTGATCACCGAGTCGGCGGAATGCCGCTCAGTGGGTCTCGACGATGACCGGCAGTGCATTGCCCGAGTATGTGTGTTGTTCGATGCTAATGCTGCGTTGGTCATACCCCGATTGTGAAATCTTGATGTCGCTTGCAATACCGAATTGATGAATATCGGCATTTAAAGGAAGACTATTGTTTTGCTGATTTATTTCGGCGTTGTGACTATTCCCCACTTGCCAGATAACGGCGGTGTGATTACCGCCCTGCTGGAATATGTCGGCGTTATTCTGGTTGCCGTTTTGGTAAATAAACGCGAAGTTTCCCGCTTGATAACTGGCTGACTGGGACTGAACGACACTGGCGTTATTATTGTTACCGATTTGTTGAATAATACTGGCGTTGCTTATGTTTCCATTGTCAAGGAGTTGCTGCTGTTGCTCTATGTGCTGCGTGATTCTTGCCCGCTCCAGCAGGTTTTGCTCGCTTTCATTAGCGCTGAGGGGAGCACTGAAAATAGCCATCAAAAATAAAAAAACAGCGGAGCCGGTAAGCAAGCTAAGCCAATTCCGGATACTGAATAAGCAAGAGCCGTAAATCATGTTCACGTAACACTCCTTGAATAAACACTCTGTTGCTATTTTTTACATGTACTGATTCTGGCTTCTGGAACTTTTTTGGCTATAAGAAGTTTTCGGGTTTTGAAGTTTTTAAAATTGCTGTTTTTTATTACGAGCAGAGGTAAACAAACCACATAACATAGGTTATGGAATTCGTGCCGACTAGACGACTAGGGAAGGGCACCAAAATCACCGTTGAATAATTCACTTTAAGGTTCAACGGATTACAAAAATAGTAGTTTTAGCTGAACAAAAAAAAGGTCATGCAAAAGCATGACCTTGACTGTTACCTTGCTAATTTAGATTGATCTACAGCTTGGGTATAGGCGCGTTCAGGTAGTCCGCCAGAATGGTTTCATTGAAATTGACATCGTTCGGCAGGTTCCACAAACGGTTTTCCACTCCTTCCGCGATCAAGTGAATCACCGACGATTCGATAGCGGACATTACCGCCATCTGTACCGGTTCATTGGTGGTAACCCCGGCTTCGGCCTCGAGCAGGCGGCTGAAGTCGATGAAGCGGTAGACGCCAGCCCGCAGCTCCTTGGAATAGATTGTCTTGGTGGTGGTCACGTTGGCCAGTACCTCGCCGGAGGAGATCTCCACCGCCCTGAGATTGACGGTAACCTGGTCTACCTGATACTGGCCGGAGGCGCCGATACCGAAATACTCCGCACCCGCACCCCCGGTGCGCACATTCGACTCATAGGCGATGATGCCCCCTTCCAGCATCACCGAAGCCGCACGTAACGAAGGCAAGGTATCCGGCTGGTTGAAGCGCTCGAATTCCGCCCGGATGATACGCCGTTCGGTCAGCAGGTTCTGCAATCCGACCCGTTCGAGTGGGATGAACCAGCCGGAATCCGCCAGCGCGCCGGTCAGCATCGCCGCCGCCCCTTGGGTAACCGCCGTGGAAAACGTACTGGCCGGGGCCGGGCGGTATTGGCCCGTCTGGTCGCGGAAATCATACACCGAGACGAAAATGCGCCCGGCGGGGGGTGGCAGTGACACCAGGTCCTGGTAGGTGGAGCCCCTGGGGGTGAGTGTCGCGGGTGCTCCTTCCAGATTCTCCGAAGTGGTGACGACACCGGCACAGCCACTCAGCCAGAGAGCCAGCATGCCAATGATAAATATTCTCATGGGTGTCCCCTTGTCTTGTTGCGTCTGTTGTTTGGATGAGCGGATCGATTGTTTCAAGGGTTGAATAAGCCGCCGACATTGATGGTGGTAACGTCACCGGTGAGCTTGTCCACCACCTGAACGGTAAGCTGGCCGCCGTCATCACGGACCACGACACCGAATTCGTCGCTATCGAAGCTACCTTCTCCGACATCACCGCTACCGACATCGCTGATGAGCTGGGAAATAAGTCGGCTTTCCAAGCTTTGAATCAGGCGTTCAGTAGACGAAATGGGTTGCGAACGGCTCGATCGGGGATCGGTATGGGTATCCTGGGACTGGGCTTTGCCCAGCAGGTAACTGCCCACGAACGGATCACCGCCGAACGAGGGATTGAGAGGCTCGTAAACGAGCTCTCCGGCAGAGGCTGCAAGAGATAACGTACTAAGTAGCAATGCTGTGGGGAGCACTTGCATAGCACGGGGTATACGGTAGGTTTTCATCAGTTCAACTCCTCGCTTCCTAAATCCTTATCAGATGAGATAGCCGAAGAGAGCTGGTGCTTGAGCAAGGCTTCTTCGACGATTTGCACCGCTTCCGACGCCATTCGGTCCGCTTCATTGATGCGGGGAGATAGCTGGGTGCGAAAATACATGCGGTTGGCTTCCATCACCCATAGCTGGCTACCCCACCGGGCATCCGGTCGCTCCTGAATGGTCAGGGTGGCCTGGTTGATGAGGGGACGGCCCATGGCGTGCTGGCTGAAGGCGCGATAGAACGTCTTTCCCGCCATGGTGATGGTGCGATCGACCAGCACGCCTTTCAGTTCGCTACTTCCCGGCGGCTGACGATCCAGGGCGGGCCCATCGGGGCTGGAAAGTCTGTTGATCTCTTCTACTTGCTCCTGCTCGCTGGGTGGCAGGCTCTCTTGGGCCCAGCTAAGTGAGGAGACCAACAAGATGGCCATCAGCACGGTAAATCGACGTAGTGCCGTTAAGCTGAATTTCATACTCTTTCCTGCGATAGCGGCTAGCGGTGCTGTGAAGCGCTGCGGCCGGCTTCCACGTTGGGAAGGATCGGGCCGATATTCTGGTGAATCCAGTTCAACGCCTGGATACGGTTATGCACATTGATCTTGCGGAAGATGTTGTAGAGGTGAGATTTGACCGTGTGCTCGCTGACGAACAGCTTTTCGGCAATCTGTTGATTGGAGGCGCCGGAGCTCAGCAGTGAGATGATTTCCATCTCGCGATTGGTGAGGCCGCAAGCGGGGCGGAAGGCATTGCTTTGATACTTGCGGTAGAACATGATCAGCCGCGCCATCAGATCCCGCGACATCCATAATTCGCCGTCGAGCAACCCCGTGATGCCCTTGCAGATCACCTCCAGGCTCTCGTTGCGATAGAAGATCCCTTTCAGCTGGGCGCTGGAAAGCGCTTCCAGAGCATGGTCCATATCACGGATGTTGAAGGCCGCGAGAGGCAGCCGGGAAAGGGGTTCGGCAAGTTTCTCCTGCCATGCCTGTAGGGCGTCTACCCCGATGTGATCGGTATCGATGAGAATCAACGCCTGTTCGGGTGGCGTGACGGTTAATGCGGAGGAAGGAGAGTGGATGCGTACATCACAGCCGGTATGCTCATGCAGGTAATCAATAAATAGCTGAGCCTGTGGACTTTTCTCCGTTATTACGTAGACAACCTTTGATGAAGTCCCCTGCGACATGAGATGGCCCTCGTAGAGATAAAGAATGAGTGAGTTCACCTAGAGTGTTGTCGAAAAGAGTCCAAACGTAAAGTTTTGTTGCTAAAAAAATTGATAGAGGCGTTTTATTGATGTCCTGGATTTTTAAAAATCGTTTTAAAACAATTATTTAAAAATATTGCAATAAGGAAGTATGAGAAAAGTAGCAATGGGAAACCAAAAAATTGGTCCTACAATGCGTAACAGTTGAAAGGCCTAGGCAGCCGAGAGAAGGGGTAGACTGACCCTTCGTAATCAAGGGAGACCGTGGGATGCAGGCTGAATCAGCATTGGTACTGGCTAGTGGTAACAAGGGGAAGCTCAAGGAATTCGATTCCCTGCTTTCACCCTTAGGGTTTGACGTCAGATTGCAGGCGGATTTCGACGTGGCGGAAGTGGAAGAAACCGGCCTGACGTTCGTCGAGAACGCCCTGCTGAAGGCCCGCCAAGCCAGCCGTATCAGCGGATTGCCCGCCCTGGCGGATGATTCCGGGCTGGAGGTGGATGCCCTCGATGGCGCGCCGGGTATCTACTCGGCTCGCTTCGCCGGTGAGCCCAAAAGCGACGCTCGCAACAATGAGGCGCTGCTGAAAGCATTGAGTGACGTTCCCGAAGGCCAGCGCAGCGGCCGCTATTGGTGCGTGCTGGTATATCTGCGTCACGCTGACGACCCTGTGCCGCTGATCGTGCAACGCAGCTGGGAAGGCGAGATCCTGGCGCATCCTCGGGGTGAAGGCGGCTTTGGCTATGACCCCCTTTTCTGGTTGCCGGAGCAGGCGATGAGCGTGGCTGAGCTTTCTGCGGAATCAAAGAATCGGTTAAGCCACCGAGGCCGGGCGTTACAGGCGCTGGTGGAGATGCTCAAGGTGGCGCATGGCTGAATCGCTGCCGCCCCTGTCGCTATACATTCATACGCCCTGGTGCGTGCGCAAATGTCCCTATTGCGACTTCAATTCCCATGAAGCGGGGAAAACCGCCGAGAGCGAATCGGGCCTACCCGAAGAGCGCTATCGCCAGGCCCTGGTGCAGGATCTCGAGGCCGATCTGGCGCTGATAACGCCACGCGAACTCACCAGCATCTTTATCGGCGGTGGTACACCGAGCTTGCTGTCGGCGGAGTTCTATCAACGGCTGCTGACGGAAATCCGCCAGCGGCTTCCCTTTGCCGCGGATATCGAGATCACCCTGGAAGCGAATCCCGGCACACTGGAACAAGGCCGGTTTGCCGGGTATCGGCAGGCGGGTATCAACCGCCTATCCTTGGGCATTCAAAGCTTTCAGAAGGCTCAGCTGGCAGCGTTGGGGCGTATTCACGATGACAAGGACGCCTTGGCGGCGTTTTCAGAAGCCCGTGCCGCCGGGTTCGATAACATCAATCTGGACCTGATGCACGGCTTGCCGGGACAGACCCCGGAAATGGCGCTGGCGGATCTCGAGCAGGCGCTGACACTCGAGCCGGAACATATCTCCTGGTATCAATTGACCCTGGAACCCAACACCGAATTTTTCTCGCATCCCCCTTCGCTGCCTGAAGAGGAAACGTTGTGGGACATACAGGATGGCGGGCACGAAAGGCTGGAAAGCGCCGGTTTTCAGCGCTATGAAATTTCCGCCTATGCCAGACCGGGCAAGCAGAGCCGGCATAATCTCAATTATTGGCGTTTCGGTGACTACCTGGGAATCGGTGCTGGCGCCCACGGCAAGCTGAGCCGGATCGACGGGGAAGGCGGTCTTAGGATTGAAAGACGCTGGAAAACCCGGCAGCCTGATGCCTATCTGCGTCGCTTGAACGATTTACGCGGGTTCGTGGCGGGACATCGTGACGTGGCCGACCCAGGGGAGCTGGTGTTGGAATTCGCCATGAATGCTCTCCGGCTCACCCAGGGTGTTCCCATGCAGACCTGGACGGCGCATACCGGGCAACCGGCGCAGGTGCTGCGTGACCGAATGGTCGCGGCAGATAAAAAAGGACTTTTGATGGAAGCGTCCGCGCGGCTGCAAGCTTCACCTCAAGGTCTACTATTCTTGAACGAGTTGTTGGCGTTGATCAACGACGAATGAAGCAAGTAAATGCCCAAACTCTGACGAAGGGAGAGATTTATGCATGGATTTTCCAAACTACTGACACCATTGGCGGCAATGTTGCTGGTGGCGGGTTGTGCCTCCGATCCTTATGGCGGCCAATCCCAGCGTTCCTCGACCGGCACGGGTGCCGGCATCGGGGCGGCGGTGGGCGCAGCCGCCGGTGCGCTTTCCGGTGATGGCAGTACGAGCCGTCGTGACCGTGCGCTGATCGGCGCTGCGGTGGGCGCAGCCGCCGGTGCCGGCGTCGGTGCCTACATGGATCGCCAGGAGCAGCAGTTGCGGCAGAATCTGCAAGGTTCGCGGGTCGAAGTCGCTCGCCAGGGCGATGATATCGTGCTGAATATGCCTAGCGGTGTGACGTTCGGCTTCGATTCCAGTGACCTGACCTCGGAAGCGCGTAACTCGCTGGATGAAGTCTCCGCTGTTCTGCGCGAATACACCGACACTCGTGTCAATATTGCCGGCCATACCGACAGCACGGGGGATGACAGCTATAACCAGCGCCTGTCGGAGCGTCGTGCCCAGGCAGTAGGGCGTTACCTGAGCCAGACGGGCGTTTCTTCATCGCGCCTCAACACGGTCGGCTATGGCGAGACACGTCCGGTCGCGAGCAACGACACCGATCAAGGCCGCATGCAGAACCGCCGCGTGGAGATCACCTTGACACCTATAGAGCAGCAGCAACGGCAGCAATAATCGCATTGTGGTGACAGTTACTGGCCCGCCGTCACCGGCGGGCTTTTTTTGCAGCGATCCGCCCGATTGGACCCGATCCATGCTTTCTTACCAACACGCGTACCATGCCGGCAATTTTGCCGATGTTCACAAGCATCTAACGCTTTTTGCCGTTACCGATAATTTATTACGTAAGAAATCGCCTGTTACATATATCGATACCCATGCCGGTCGTGGGCTTTACCCATTATCTGCCGAGGAGAGCTCACGGCTTCAAGAGCATCTATCCGGTATCGTGCCGTTGTGGCAAGCCCGAAGCCGTATCAACGATCCGCTGGCGCTCGAGTGGCTGCAGACAATAGCCGCTGCGCAGGAGCAGGAAAAAGGGCAGAAAGAAGCGCAAGGAAAAGAGCCGAATGGTGCCTCTCTGAGCCATTATCCCGGTTCGCCCTGGTGGCTGGCGCAGCGCTTGAGATCCCAGGATCGCTTGCGGCTGTTCGAGCTGCATCCAGGCGAGCATGCCCGCCTGGCAAAGCAGGTTCTCCCGGCCAACACACGCCATGAATATGGCGATGGATTGGGCGGGCTTCTGGCCATGCTGCCGGTAGCCACCCCGCGGCTTTGCGTGTTGATCGACCCCAGTTACGAGCTCAAGGCGGAATATCGAGAGGTGGCCGAGGTGGTGGTCCAGGCGATGCGCAAGGCACGTCATGCCATCGTCCTGATCTGGTATCCCTTGCTGCCGGCAGGGCAGCATCATGAACTGCTTGAGTCCTTGCGTTCGAGCGGGCTGCGCAAGATATGGCGTAGCGAACTGCACCAGCGGGACCCGAAACAGGCAGAGCGCGGCATGTACGGCAGCGGCATGCTGGTGGTCAATCCGCCTTGGGGAGTCGACACCCGCCTGGCCGACGCGATGCGCGAGCTGACCCCACTATTGGGGGAGCAATGCCGCTACTCGGCGGACTGGTGGGTGGAGGAGTAAGAAGAGTAAGGAGGCGCTACTTGCCGATACAGAAACTGCCGAAAATTTCTCCCAGCAGGTCGTCGGCACTGAACTCCCCGGTAATCTCTCCCAGGGCCTGCTGGGCGTCGCGCAAGTCCTCCGCCAATAATTCCCCCGCTCCATGGCCTTCCAACTGCAAGGCGCCGTTATCCAAGGCGGTGGCGGCTCTGTCCAGAGCATCGAGGTGGCGCCTGCGGGCGGAGAAGCGCCCTTCGGTATTGCTGGAGAAGCCCATCACCTCCTTGAGGTGAGCTTTCAGATTATCCACACCCAGTCCGGTCTTGGCGGAGAGCCGTATCACCGCAGGTATTGTGGATAACTCACTTTCGGCGGTTTCGTCCGTTGCATCGATCTTGTTGCGCACCAGGGTCAGGCGGTCGGCATCGGGCAGGCGGGCGACGAATTCGGGCCATACCGCCATCGGGTCGGTTGAGGGCGTCGTGGCGGCATCCACCAGCAGCAATACCCGGTCGGCCCGCTCGATTTCGCTCCAGGCCCTGGCGACGCCGATCTGTTCCACCGCGTCGGGGGTGTCGCGCAGTCCCGCAGTATCGATGATATGCAGCGGCATGCCGTCGATATGAATATGTTCGCGCAGCACATCCCGGGTGGTGCCGGCGATATCGGTGACGATGGCGGTGTCCTGTTCGGTAAGCGCGTTGAGCAGGCTGGACTTGCCAGCATTAGGGCGGCCAGCGATGACCACACTCATGCCTTCGCGCATCAATGCGCCTTGGCCCGCTGCCAGGCGGACTTCCCTCAGCTCTTGCTGCACGTCACCGAGCATGGCTGCCACTTTGCCATCGGCGAGGAAATCGATCTCTTCCTCGGGGAAGTCGATGGCCGCCTCGACGTACATGCGCAGCTCGATAAGCCGCTGTACCAGGCTCGTCACGCGCCGAGAGAACTCTCCCTGTAGCGAGCGCAGGGCGTTCTCTACGGCGCTTCTGGAACTGGCATCGATCAAGTCGGCGATGGCTTCCGCCTGGGCAAGATCGAGCTTGTCGTTGAGAAAGGCACGTTCGGAGAACTCACCCGGTCGCGCCAGGCGCGCGCCGAGCTGTACGCAGCGTTCCAGAAGCAAGTCCATCAGTACCGGGCCGCCGTGTCCCTGCAGCTCCAGCACGTCTTCGCCGGTAAAGGAGTTGGGGCCAGGGAAGAACAGGGCGATGCCTTCATCGATCACGCCTGATTGGCCCTGGAAAGGACCATAGTGCGCGTGGCGCGGCGCCGGGCAGCGGCCCAGTATGGCATCGGCCAGAAGCCGTGAAGAGGGGCCGGAAACGCGCACGATACCGACGCCGCCGCGGCCGGGCGGCGTCGCCAACGCAGCGATGGTGTCTTCCACATAAAGTCGTTCAGCCAAGGCCATCTCTCCCTTGTCGAAGCCGCTCGAAGCTGCGTATTGTCAAATACCGAAGCATGTTTGTCGATTTACCTAGAGCAGAAACGCCAGACCCCCGCAAGGCGCGGGGGTCTGGAGATCATCGACACGCTAGGGTTACTTGGTTCTCATGCCCTTGCCGACGCTCGGGTCGTTTTCAATCTTGCGCGTGATGATGTACTGCTGCGCCACCGAAATGATGTTGTTGACCACCCAGTAGATGACCAGACCGGCGGGGAACCAGAGGAAGAAGAAGGTGAAGATGATGGGGAGCATCTTCATGATCTTCGCCTGGGTCGGGTCCGGCGGTGTGGGGTTGAGCATCTGCTGGACGAACATGGAGATACCCATCAGGATCGGCAGGATGAAGAGCGGATCCTTCACCGAGAGATCCTGTATCCAGAACATGAACGGTGCGTGGCGCAGCTCCACGGATTCCAGCAGCATCCAGTAAAGCGCGATGAAGACCGGCATCTGTACCAGGATGGGCAGACAGCCCCCCAGAGGATTGATCTTCTCCTTCTGGTAGAACTTCATCATTTCCTGGGACATCTTCTGGCGGTCGTCGCCATAGAGTTCCTTGAGACGTTGCATTTCTGGCCCGAGCTTACGCATGCGAGCCATGGACTTGTAGGCCTTGGCGGAAAGCGGGAACAGCACGATCTTGACCAGGACGGTCAGCAGCACGATGGACCAGCCCCAATTCCCCACGATGTCGTGGATCTTGTCCAGCAACCAGAAAAGCGGGTTGGCGATGAACCACAACCAGCCGTAGTCGACGGTAAGCTTGAGGTTGGGAGCGGCGCTTTGCAGGTGATCCTGAATCTTGGGGCCCACAAAGAGGGTGGCACCCAACGTCGCTTCGCCGTTGGCTTCTATGGTGCTGTTCGGGCCCGCTACCGCCGCGACGTTACGTCCGCGCGAGTCGGTGGTGGCGTAATACAGGTTCTGTTGTGACTGAGGCGGCGCCCAGGCAGACACGAAATAGTGCTGAATTATCGCAACCCAGCCGCCTTCCGCTTCACGATTGTTGAAGTTGCCTTCCTGGATGGCTTCGAAATCGACCTTCTGATAGCGGTCTTCCGGCGTGGAGAACGCTGCTCCCAGGTAGGAGTTCATTCCCATCGAGACGCCACTGGAGGGGTCCGGCGAATTATCCCGTACCAGTTGGCCGATAAAGCGCGCACTGACAGGCGACTCGGTATTGTTTGCCACATAATAGCTGACGTCGATGGCGTAGCTGCCACGATCGAAGGTCATACGCTTGATGATATCGACGCCGTTGACCTCGGCTGTCAGATCGACTACGACGCTGTCTTCGCCTTCGTCCAGTCGATACTCCGTGGTTTCGGGAGTAAAGGCGATGCGGCTTGCCTGTCCGTCGAGCTGCAGACCGGAACGCGCTACGTAACTGCGGGTCTGGTTATCCGAGAGCAGTACATAGTTTCTCTCTGACTCGAGGGTCATCTTGTGCTGGGGCAAGGAGGCATAGACGATATCGCCGCCGTGGGGATCGATACGCACGTCAAGTACATCGGTAGTGACGGCAACAAGATCCCGGCTGGTGCCTGCGCTGCCTTCTACTTCGAGAGTACCGTTCTGTTCCGTGCCGTTCTGTGGCGCGGAGGGCACGGCCAGGCCTTCGTCCCCGTTATCGTCTCCCTGAGCCTGGCTGTCCAATGCTCCATTGGAGGAGCGGGACAACTCGGTCTCTTGGGGGGCAACTGGGGTCTGCCCATAGTCCTGATTCCACTGGACAACCAGTAGATAAGCTAGAATAGCCAGTGGAATCAGTAGGATAAGTCGTTTTACGTCCATGAGGGTTCTGCCCGGTGGGTGGTGAACATGCTGATGGCGCAATATCTTTCGCCCGACCTATGACACACGAAGGCCTGCCGTGAGGCAGGCCGTAGTCGAGCGGCGAGGTGCATAGCGGTCAAGGGTAACCGGTCATATCGGATCGCGAGGAAGATGCCGCCAGGGCGGCTGCATTGGCCTCACGTTCCAATCGTTTCCACATCCCATGCAACTGGCGATGCAGAGTCGCGTTGTCCAGTTCATGCACTCCACGTCTGGCAAGCACCACGATATCCACAGCGGGAAGTTGATGCTGGCGTAGACGGATGGAGTCGCGAACCAGGCGCTTGAAGCGGTTACGAGCCACAGCGTGTTTCACATTCTTCTTGCTGACCACAAGACCCAGGCGGGGATGCCCCAAGGGATTAAGGCGCACCAGCGCCATCATGCCTTTGCCATGTATCTTGAAGTCGGCTTGTGCGAAAACGTGGTGGTAATCCCCAGCGTTGAGCAATCGCAGACACCGGGGAAAGCCTTGACGGGACACACGCAATCCGAGATCAGGCGCTCAGACGCTTACGGCCTTTGGCGCGACGGCGAGCCAGAATGGCACGACCGTTTTTGCTGGCCATACGAGCACGGAAGCCATGCGCGCGCTTGCGCTTGAGAACGCTAGGTTGAAAAGTGCGTTTCATAACTCGTTATTCCCACGTGGTTTTAGGACGGAACATGCATTCCAAAGGCCCTGAAATAGCACGGAACTACCCAGGGAGGTTCAATTCAAGACCGGAAATTGTAGAGGCTTCACGAGCCAGGTGCAATTTTTCTGTTGAGTAATTGTTGTGTGGCGGCCGTGCCCAGGCGGTTTCGCATCACTCGTGCTTTCGCGAAGGGAGACAACGGGGGTACGAGATTAGGCCTGCCGCAATTACTATCAATATATAGTTCTTTTAACTGAAGTTGTTATTAATAGTGGGGATACTATTTGTTAGTAACCCGTATAAAACCATTGATAACAATGGCCTATTATATTACGTATGTTGTGGATAAGCACCGGTAAACAGGTTGGTAGCGTGTCAGGAAGTTGTGAATGAAATCAGGAAGGATTGTATCGCGAGGTTTCTTCCCCGGGCTGTACGGCTGTTTTCCGAAGGATACAGAAACAATTATCCACAGCAGTTTTTGCAGTGTCTGTCGTGTGGATAACCTGGCCTTTGAGAGCTACAATGTTCGGCCGTTTTCAACCGATGGTGAGATGT
>NZ_CP137553.1 GCF_039691755.1 Halomonas sp. Bachu 37
ATGTCGAAGCAGAAAGAAAAATGGGATGCGTGGTTTGAAAGCGAAGGCGTGAGTGATGACGCCTTTGTCAGTCGCGATCAACCACTGGAGCGACTGAAGGGCTCTGTCCGTGAGTACGTCAGGCCATTTGACCCAGTGGATGCTGAGGATTGGGAAGCGCTGGATTTTGAAGGTGCTACTGCCATGCCGAGAGGTAACGCATGATCATCGGCTATGCGCGGGTGAGTACCCAGGATCAGAACCCGCAGCTTCAGCGTGATGCCCTGGAACAGACTGGCTGCGAGCAGATTTTCGAGGAGCGGATTACCGGCACTAAACGGGAACGTCCCGAGCTGCAGGCGTGCCTAAGGACGCTGCGTTCGGGCGATACCCTGGTGGTGTGGAAACTCGACCGTCTAGCTCGTTCACTCAAAGACCTGGTGGAGCTCATCCACGAATTAGCTGAACGTGGGATAGGCTTTCGATCATTGACTGAAGCCATCGACACCACCAATGCCGGCGGCAAGCTCGTATTTCATATCTTTGGCGCCTTAGCGGAGTTCGAGCACAGCCTTATCCGTGAACGCACCCTGGCCGGCCTTGCAGCAGCCCGCGCTCGGGGTCGCAAAGGGGGGCGACGCCCGGCGCTGTTACCGGCAGACGTGCGTAAGGCGGCGGCGATGCTCGCCGACCCCCAGATCACCAAGACGGAGGTAGCTCAGCATTTTGGTGTCAGTCGAGTAACGTTAAACGCGTCTCTTGAACGGGAAGGCCTGGCCAAGGCGGTCAATCATCCCAGGCTTGAGCAGTTGCTGGCTGAATGTGATCCTGATGCGCCTGAGATGGAAGAGCTTCAAGCCTGGCACGGAGCGCCTTCCGTGGGGCGAGAAGTTTAAGCGACTGACTGGATGCCGTTCTTCTCGATCAAGGTCAGTAAGCGCAAGGCGGGTCCACCAGGACGCTTCACACCACGTTCCCAGTCGGATATCAGATTCCTGCTGACATTCAGATAACGGGCAAACACCGGCTGGGAGAGGTGTTCACGTTCACGCAACTCGCGGATCTCTTCAGGAGAGAGTACCTTTACGGGCGTGAGGCATGCGTCATCGAAGTCACGCATGGTCCGTTTATCTATGGCCCCCACTTCGTGAAGGGATTCCATGGTTTCGTGGATCGCGGCGAGAGCTTCACTACGGTATTGCTTAGCCATTGTCATCTACCTCCGAAAACTGCCCCTTCTCGATCATTGTTGTCAGATATTCATCAGACAACGACAGAATGTGCTGTGCGGCCTGCTTAAAAGCGGCTTTTTCCTCATCACTGATATTTTCTTGCTGATTCTTGGCGAAGCCGTAGATAAAGAATGCTCGGCTCTCCTGGCGATATAAAATGATGGTGCGGTAGCCACCGGATCTGCCTTGGCCTGGGCGAGCCACTCTCTGCTTGATTACACCACCCCCCAGGTCGGCATCCACCAAGCCTTGTTCGGCCCTTCGGATGGCGGCACACAGAGCTTCATCATCAATTCGCTGCTTTCGAGCAAACCGCTCAAACCAAGCGTTCTTGAAAATTCTCATCTTGATCCTGCTGCCCTATAGTATAACACATAGTGTTATATCTTGGAGAGGTGACAGCAAGAGTCCGAGGCATGTCTTTGGCGTGCAAAAGGCCTAGGTACGCAGGAAAACACGAACTGTAAGAGACTTAAATGCTTGACAAAAGCACCTTTATAAATATATTAAAGATATTGTTTTAATATTAAAAAAGGGTCTTATATGATTATCACTGTAGGGAACACCAAGGGGGGCGTCGGAAAGACTACTCTTGCTGTGAGCCTAGCGATTTCCCGTGCCTTATCTGGACGTGACGTGTGGTTAATTGATGGTGATCGCCAAGGTACAGCGCAGACAGCTATTAGCATCAGGTCGGAAAATGGCGTTGTCCCAGGAATTGCATGTGCCACATACCCTGACGGCCCAACACTGCGCGCTCAAGTTCAGCAGCAAGCGGAAAAGTTCGATGACATCATCATCGATGCGGGAGGGCGTGACTCAACCGCGCTACGAGCAGCATTGGTATTAAGTGATGTCCTGCTCGTGCCCTTCGCACCCCGTTCTTATGACGTGTGGGCATTAAACGATATGGCTGCGTTGGTAGATGAAGCGCGAAGCGTTCGGGATGGTTTACGCGCTGTAGCCGTACTGAACTTGGCCGACCCAGGAAAGCAGTCGACAGATAATGCTGAAGCAGCTGCTGCTGTCGATGATGTGCCGCAATTCGAGTACCTGCCAACCCCAATACGACGACGCAAGGCTTTCGCCAACGCGACAGGCGCCGGATTGTCAGTACAGGAACTGAAGCCAACTGACAAGAAAGCATTGGCTGAGCTTAATTCACTGTATAAAATGCTTTTTTAATATTAAAAAACAGTTAAAAATATACAGAGGTGTACTTTATGACGATTACGAAGCCCAAGGCAAAGCCTACGCAGGCCGCTGACTCATTTATTTCCGGTGCGCCTGATTCAGACCCTCAAACCAAGGGGGTACGCAAGGGCAATAAGAGGCAAATCAGCTTGACGATCACACCAGCATTGCTGAATCGAGTCGACGAGCTAGCAGGCGAGCTTGGCCAATCCCGCGCTGCGATCATCAATATGGCGATTTATCGTGCTGTCGAGCACGGCTTGATCAAAGAATAAGTGATGAATCAACGACTGATTTTACCGAATTAGGAAAAATGTTGATAAGGAGGCTTTTTTGACCTTCTTAACGAAAATTCCCTTGTTAACAAGCTGGTAAAATAATAAATCTCGATAAGCGAAAGGCCTCGCTTCCCCTAAGCTTGCCGGCACCAGGGATAGCGAGGCCGTGAATCCGCCAAGGAAGCGAACATGCACAGTCTAGCAGCTTGTGATTGTAAAATATCTCTCCTCCTTCCTCAGGAGAGAACTGATGCATAAAAGCAGAGTGACGGAAGAAGAGGAAATCTTCATAAATCAGCATGCCCGGCCGGGGGAAAGTTTTGATCACGCGTACGAGCGCCTTGTAGGTTTCCGAGACTCCAAAGGCAAAGGGAGAAACTCCAGAGAAAAAGGCTCTGTAATTAAACGTTCTGCTTTGGCACCTGATCGATATGCACAGAAAAGTTTCTTTGTGGCAGATATTCTTGATGCAAACCCAAAGGCTGACACGGCGAGCCTGGAGCATCCTCTATTCGCTTTGCGAGCTGGTGATCGAAAGGTCAGGCATTATCAACATAACGATACCTTGATAGAGGTCCGGCCCGGCATCAAAGGCTTGGCAACAATCCATGATAAAGATGTTTGGATCTATTGTATTAGTCAGCTCATCGAAGCTATGAACAGGGGGCGAGAAAATATCAGTCGCACAGTGCGTTTTATAGCTTACGACTTCATGGTGACAACAAACCGCCGTACTGATGGTGATAGTTATAAGCGCATGGGAGAGTCACTGGAGCGTCTATCTGAATCTCGAATTGTGACTAATATAGAAACTGATAAAAAGCGTGAGAGAGCCGGTTTTGGTTTAATCGATTCATGGCATGTGGTTGAGCGTGATCACGATAACCGTATGGTTGCTGTTGAGGTGACACTTCCTGAATGGCTATATCGCTCTGTGACAGCTAGGCATGTACTTACTCTCAGCCGAGATTACTTTCGATTACGCAAACCTCTCGACCGGCGCATTTATGAGTTGGCTCGCAAACATTGCGGTAGTCAACCCAAGTGGCGCGTCAAGATGACTACTCTCCATACCAAGAGTGGGAGCCAGGATAAACTTTATAAGTTTCGTGCTGCCATGAAAGTATTAGCTGCCACGAATGAGCTTCCCGACTACCGCATGACAATCGATACTAATAACGACATGGTAATTTTCTATGCTCGGGGAGCTAAGGGTGGGAAAGCGCAAATGCACGACATCAAGGCTGGACTCATAGAATAATTGCGACGCTTAGGAATAGTTTCATCCTTGAAACCACGATAGTGAAGGATACGTGGTTTCAAGGATAGCGTAGGTGTGAATGGCACGTGGTTTTAGGGATGGTGAAGCTGTGAATAGGGTCGTGGTTTTAAGGATAAACTTTGTGGATTAGCACGTGGTTTTAGGGATGGTGAAGCTGTGAATAGGGTCGTGGTTTTAAGGATGCCTATTTCGTGGTTTTAAGGATGAGAACACCCTTCAAAGGCGCATGGCTACTGGGCTCCTAAAACCGTAACGCGCGCGCGTTTTTAACTAAAACCTTTAAAATCTTTAACATTTTCCTCCTACCCTTCGCTTCGCTCCGCCCCCGCTTCGCGGGCCTGATGACGACGCGCCAAAGGCGCGACCAAGGCGGCTTTCGAGGTGCTACACACCTGAGCCGCCAAAATGGGCGCTACCGCGCGAAACTAACGTGCAAACCGTCAGCAAACCCTGTGTTCAGCAAAATAAAGAGTCGAGGTCTGGTGTTTGACGTCAGCTACCGTGCAAGCGTCCAGGTCGTGCATTGCCAGTTACCGCTCGCGTTGCTCGCTGCATCGGCCCTATGGGCCGATTTAGGGATATCCCTGGCAGGCATGCAGGAGGTACAAGGTAGAGATATTCGGACGGGGCAGTAAACGGCCTCCAGACGCGTTTTTTAGGCGTTATGCCGCCTGGGAGTCTTCCAGAGCGATGTGGCGAAGGAGCTTGGCGAGGTCTTCACGGGCGGTTTACCACCAGATTACCGGGAGTATCAGGCTCGTTGCCTGGGCTGAGCCTCAATCTCGTCAATCAGAGGGTCCATTTCCGCTATGACTTCATCATGGCGATAATCGTGAATTTGCTGCAGTTGCAGCAGGGGTCAATAGCCTGTGATATCTGAATGATTTCTTTGAATTTTTAAGAAATAGCTTACATAAAAATATACGGAATCATGTTAAGTTAGGAAAGTAAAACTCATTTAAAACCAAAATAGGAATGTTTTTGTGTTGAAAAAGATTCTCGTTACCTCTTCGTTAGCAACACTCGCTTTAGTTGCTGGAGCAGCCCATGCTGGGGGATACGTTGGTGCTTCTGTTGGTCATTCAGAGTTTCCGGATGATTTTGACAATTCAATCAGCTTTTCTGTAAAGGGTGGTTATAAATTTAGCGAGAATTTTGCGTTTGAGGCTGCTTACTTGAACCTTGGTAAGGCTGACGATGGCATTTCACCGGTCTGGGAGGCTGAGGTAACTGGTATTAATACTTCTGTGGTAGGTATCGCACCCATAAACCAAAATCTTGAAGTATTTGCTAAAGTTGGCACCTTCTTTTGGAGTGTTGACCTTAGTGAAGAAGGCTATGGAAAGATCGCTGAAGATGACGGTACTGATATCGGTTTTGGTTTTGGGGGGGCCTATCACATAACTGACGATATCTCCGTATTTGCTGAGTATCAGCGTTTCGATGTTGATGATGGAGACATAGACAACTTTTCTGTTGGCACAAATTTGTATTTCTAGTCAGCAGTATTATTTCTAATCAATACTTTGGTGGCTATGCCCTCCACCCAAAAGCCTCCTATAAAGCCCGCAGTTGCGGGCTTTTAGTATTATAAGACATTGGATATACCTCCATGATGTCCCATAACGATCGTTCAGGTGGGTTTTTCATCATTGAGCGACAGTCCAGGCTGTTCTTCTGCCCGACGGCGCTGATGATCTCCCTTTTCGGCCTTATGAGCCTCCAGACGAGCCGTTAATGCCTCTGCCCTTACCTCGGCCTTGGTTTTGGCTTTGTCGGCCTCCTGGGCGTATTTCTGGGCGTTTTGGAGCTGCTTTTCCGCCGCCGCGAGGCGCTCTTTCCATTCGTCCCGTTGCTCGGCCAATGCCTGCTTGTGAGCTTGCGCGTCCGCTTGTCGGGCCTGTTGTTCCGTCTTGAGGGTTTCTAGCCGTTCGGCGGCCTGCTGCTGGGCGGCTTCCAGCTTGGCCATGGCAACGGCTTGAGCACGTTCAGCGTCGATTCGGGCACGTTCGGCGGCTTTGGCTTCGCGCTCGGCGGCGAGGCGGGCACCGTGTTCCTGGTCGCGCTGTTCCGTCAGTGTCGTGATGCGGTTGCGGGCCTCGGCCAGTTCCTGGCGGGCCGAATCACGCTGCTGTTCAAGGTGCTTCACTTGGTCGCGAAACTCCGTGACTAGCTGACGGGCGCTATCCCGGTCACGCTCGGCCTCGTCGCGTTCTGCGGTGAGTTGGTCGACCTGGGTGCGCAGCTCGTCGGCTTCCGCTTCGAGGGCTTCGCCCGTCTCGGCGAGCTGGTCGGCGGTTTGTCGAGCGTCCAAAGCGTCGGCTTCCGCGTCAGCCCTGGCGGCGGATGCCTGCCGCTCGATCTCGTGAGCAAGCGCGCTGGCAAGCTCGTCGGGCAGCTTGGCGGCGTGACGTTCTGCAGGCGCCTGAGTGGCCCGCCACTGCTGCAAATGGCGGTGGATGGTGTTGGGGCTGCCGGTGCCAATTTCCTCGCGCACAGCGTTAATTGTGGGCTTTTCACCACGCCCAATGAGGGTGTCAGCGGCGTGGGCGACTTGCTCAAAACTGATGCCAGGGCGTGCCATATCGTATTACCTTATAGCTTATCGTATAATATATTATATAATATATCTTATATTATACAAAATACAATACATAACGCGGTTTTAATACTAAAAACTCACGGAGAGAGTGGCAGAAGGTATCCAAATACTAAATATACCGTTAACTTTCTCAACTCCTGGTACATCCAGGTCACTAACCAGGACGATTCCGCTTCGCTTCTATCGAATGACAAAGTCAGCGCGAACGTGGCTGGGCGAGTTTTCGTGGTCGTCCGCCAGGGGCGCCCGGACACGGCCCTGGCGGCTTGGGGCGTGTCCAAGGGCCGCGCAGGTGGGGCTCCCAATCCGACCAGCGGCCCAGAGCCGCGGCGAGCACGCCGGCGGTACGCCAGTAGTCGTATCGCGTGGCGGGTGATAGCCCTTCAGTCTCGGCTTTGAGAAACCATTGCAGGTGCTTGACCCGCCATTGATAGGGCTCGCGGATGCCCCAGCGCTTTTCGATGGCCCCGGCAATGCGTTGGCCGCGGCGGATGTGGGCCTGCACCCCTCCGCTCTTTCCGGGTTGAGCCCGGCGCAACAGGAGCTCGACGCGGGTGGGATGAGAGTGAGTCATTGGCTGCTCCCAACATAGCTGACGAGAACATCGATCCGGCCGTGGCCGAGCTCGGCAGAAATTGTCTCTCGGGCCTGGCGATCTAGGTCCCGGGGGGCTAGGCGCTCCCCGGCCACAGCCGGCGCGGGGTATCCGGTGATTTGTTCGTAACGCCGGCAGGCATACGCGGCGCGAGAGTCGTGGTAGCCCGGTAGGCCATGTTGTTTAAGGATCTCGCGCCCCTGAGCGATCTCGCCGCCGCGGCTGATGGCGACATCGACGTAGCGCTCATTGGGCGCGATGAGGTTGGCGCTGCCATCAGGGCGGGCGGCGAAGGCATTGGCCAGGGCTTGACGTTGTGCATCGCCGACCTCGATCCAGCGGTCGGCATCGCGGCCACCCTTGGTGCCGTCGATCACGTTCACCCGAAAAATTTTGCTGGCTTCGTCATATTTAGCGGCTTCACGTGACCAACGGTCGAGGTCGGCTTTGACGGCTTCTTCGCGACGCACGCCGAACGCCTGGGCGAGCTCGAGAGTGGCGGCGGCGCGGTGCAGGCCGGCTTCATGTAATGCCGTGACGGCACTCTGCACGCGGCTCGTGTCCAAGGCAGCCGGGGCCGTTGTCCTGACGTTGTCACGCGGACCGGCATAGTCACGAGGGGAAACCTTTACATAGCGGTCACCGCGTAGTGCTGCGAATACGGTATTTACTGTGGAGATGCGATTTTGTGCCGTCGTCACGGCGAGCTGATCTTTCTCAACTTCTGCTTGTATGTGTTCTGCGTAAGCGATCGCGAGCTCGCGATTATCGACGGTGGCTAGATCGCGAACGTCCTGATTTTTTGCCCATTTTGTGAACTGATTCCAGCGTTGTGAGTGTGTGGCAACGGTGCCGTGATGGCCTTGTCCGTAATGGTCGCGGAGTGCGGCTTTGCCGGCGTGGGCGATTTGTTTGCCGTATCCGAAGTTTCTACTGCTGACGTATCTCCCCATCTGCTGCCCTCTGGTGTCCTAGTCGTTGTCTCCTGATGGTGGTGCCTCCCAATGTCCCCGCCACAAAAGTGGTGAGTGATAAACCGATATATAGGCTCGGTCGGGCCCGGGGGGGCTTGCCGTGACGTGGCAAATCCGTCAGCAGGTAACGCCTGGCTGAGGTGGCGATACAAGTGATGTCAGCGAAGGTGCGCGATCGCGGTGGACGGTGCGTCCGGCGGGGGGATCACTGTGACCTAGGAAGGGGCACGGGCATCTCGCTGGGAGCTCCATGGGGAGCCTGTTCGTGACGCTGTCAGAGCGAGAGCAGAGCGCGTGCCCACCTTCCAGATGGGTGGCCATCAGGCCGCGGACTGCCGCACGGAGACAGGTTTTGGTGCGCGTTTTGGTGCGCTTCAGAGGCTTGCCGCGGGCGCCTTAGCCCGGCCCTGTAGCCCGCTGTGGCGGGCTTTCGAGCCGGTCAAAGGCGTCGGCGCCAAGGCGCCGTCTCTGTGCCGCTGTCGCGACGACAGAGACGGCGCTCATTGCCCTCTTCAGGGCGGAACAAGATACAAACAACACGTGACAGCGTGGCTTAGCCTGGCGATGGTTGGCGGACTAAGCGGTGACAGTGACAGCACGCGGCGTTAACGCGTGAGCGCTGTGCGATCTGTATCTTCGGAGTAGGTACGCATGAGGCATGCGCGTGACGCAGCGCGATCGCATAAGCGATATATCGCTGTTTCAAAGGCACGTTGAGAACGTGTTAATCATGATGATGGGATGACAAGGCGGGAGGCCAGGCCACAATTCAGCGAGGGCTGTACTGAGCGTGCTATGAGCACAAACAGTCGTTCAAGTGCAGAATATCAAGACGCAACTTGGGTGCGATCTTACTTTTTCATCCCGAAGGATTGTGCTGGCAGCCCAGGTTTGGGACAGCAGCAATCGAATATTCTTTGTTTTGTGTAGCGAATGACTACAGTTGCACGAGGCGAACACTATGTAGTCTATAACGCGTTTTATGTGTTTGCAAGTCACTGCTATAAAAGACTTTTCGTCACATTTCTCTGTGTTTCTGACACGCTTAGCGTGAGCCAGTCGCGTGCGCTCATCACGTTGTTGATGTCATGAAGAGCAGCGGGTGTCGCTGCGGATAATGCTGCTCTCAATAGGCTGAGAGCCCCTGGCTTGCATGATTTAGCGTGCAAACAAGGAGTGTCGACAGGCTCTTACCGCTATGCGGCGAGTAGAGCATTCGGCGGGCTTTATCGGTAGATGAAGAAACAGCGGCGACTCTCTCTTCACCATCAACGGTGCGGCTGCGACGCGCACACGATAAAAATCCTTATAAAATATATAGATAAGTGACGCGACGGGCTAACAAAGCCCCATTGGTCGGTTTATTACATGACGTGTGATCGCGGTGTTATCGCCGAGACCCGATCGAGGGGGTACCCACTACTGGGTTAAACACGTGATGCAATAGCAAGTCGAGAAAGCATGTCTCTCGATTTGCTGACGTTGACTCAAAGCGCAACACGAAGATGTACGCTGAATTTGGTTCCAGGGCCTGTTTGGCCACGGATGACACTGAACATGCGTGCTCAGCATCTGCTTTACAACTTACGATACATGCTATTTGTTTTTTGAGATTGGCTAGCTACCAATCTATTAGATCGCAACAAAGTGCGATAACGCTACCACTATAGCAACGCTTTTTTATTATTTCAAGTTGCTGAATTTAAGGCTAAAAATACCAATGAGTCGTTGTTGCGGATTCCCTCGATGCCTCCCTCAGTCGTATTGCCGAGGTCGAGAGAAAGACGACTTTGTTGTGTATATAGGGACAAATGCGACCGCCGCGTTTAAAACCCCTCTTCGGGTGTTTTTGGTAACCGCATGACCTCTTTTGACGTAGTTAGCGATGATGCAGCCAACAATTCTTGATACCCCCACTGTGAGGGGTTTTATACGCACACGGAAACACCACAAAGTGGGTCAAATCCAGCAACGTTGCTCCTCCTGAATATCGTTTTGCTCAGCGTGCGATATCGCACTTTTAGGCGTGTGGGTAATGTGATCTCGTTCGGCTTTTAGCCGTTTGATGCCAAGCCGAACGAGGGGACGCCGATGCCGAGGCAGGCAGGCAGGCAGGCAGAGGGATTTTGATGGGCGTTTGTTATCAACGACGACGTGTTCGTGGCGAAGGGCCACTTTCCTGAACGCACGGAACGCGCTATGATGAAATCACGACTCAACCTTGGACGCGGCGATTTAGTTCGCCGGCTGTCGGGGTGAAGAAACCGGCCTTTGCGCCGGTTTCTTCGTTTTTAAGGATCTGACTGGCATGCAAACCGCCTTCTTTATCGATGGCTACAACGTATTCTATGGGCTGCTCGCGGGCACATCCTACAAATGGCTTGATCTTCCCTCCTTGTTGCATGCTATCGCTCACGAGAATGATCCCCTCAGCCAAGTAGCTGAGATCCACTACTTTACTTCTCCGGTTCAACCGGCCTTGGCGACACGCGGCATCCAGTCCAAGCAGGCTCAAGATACCTATATCAGAGCGCTAAAGGTGCGTGGTGTGCAGGTTCACTGGGGAAGGCATCGTTTGGATCACCGACTCGCGCCGCGCTTCGTGTCTAGTGAGGTGCCGGCCTCCCGGCAGGACCAGGTGGCTATCTGGAACCTGGAAGAGAAGGAAACCGACGTTCGTATCGGTATCGCGATGTACCAGATGGCGGCCCGGCAGTGCTGGGGAAAGCCGCGTAGCGAGCATATCGAGCAGATAGTGCTGGTGTCGGGGGATACCGACATGACGCCCGCCCTGGAGGCGATTCGTGAGGATTTCCCGCATCTACGTATCGGCATCATCGTGCCCCACCGAAAAGGCATTGGGCGTAATCCGCCGGGATCATTGAAGAAACACGCTGACTGGATGCGCCGTTACATCTCACCTGAGGAACTGGAGGTTCATCAGTTTCCCGATCGCGTCCACACACGTAAGAAACCAGCGGATAAACCGGATTATTGGTAGTGGATGGGCATGATTGGCTCAGTTCCGTAGCATTTGAAAATGCGGATATGTCGGTATGAGATGAAAGCGTTTGGCGGCGGCCCTTGGTCACGAAGAAGGCCGGTAAGCGTGAGATCACGTATGGACAGGCGCAAAGCGGCGGGCTCCATCTGAATGGAAAGTTTTTGGGGATCGGCGAGGTAAGCCCTCTGCTGTGGATCTCCTGATTTCATCAGTTCCATAACGGTAATCGATGGCATGCTTGTCAGCTGTATCCGACAGACGCTTCTGCTCAGGTCAGTCACGATGACAGCGCAATGCTTAATGCGACCATGGGTCTTGCGGGGTGCGTTGTAGAACGGATATTCAGGCCAACGGACGGCCAGCCCTTGGCTCTTTTGTGAGGGCACTTTCTTGGTCCAGTGGCCACCTCAAAGTACGTGGCCCTGTCAGGGCCACTAAACACTGCTTGATAACCTTGCTGTCCTCCCAGACAGATAACTCGTTGCTAAATGACGAAAGTCGGTGCTTCGAGTACCACGTATTGATATAGCCGAGCGATGCCACGAATGCGCTCTTCCGCCTTGGGACTGGCACGTAATCTGACGTTCACGAGCAGATCATTGGGCCTGCATGGCAGCCATATCCCATTTGCGTCCTCTGTATCCGATACAAACACCGTCCAGAAGCCACCACTGCCCCAGATACGTACCCAGCTGCCCCGTTCGCAGCGCTTTCGGTGCGCAACCACCAGATAAATACCTTCGTAATAACGCTGATCCAAGGTCATGCGTGCTCCTGATATAGCTGACGCTTGAGAGCCTCGCTTAGCAAGGACAAGGCTTCGTTGTTGATTGGGAGGTGGCGTTCGATCAGCTGTTGTTCCGCCCATTGTTCCAATGCCTCTGAATTTGACAGGTGCAGCGGCTGTTTTAAGAGCGGTGCGAGCACCACACCCGACGCCGACATATTGAGCTGGACGGATTGGACGAGGGCCTGCGTGAAGCGCTGCAGCGCCCGTTTTTCCTCGCGCTTCTGAACAAGCTGACGAAACCATTCTGACTCGGGAAGACTGTGCATACGCAATCCTATATTCATTTGTATTATTCTGTGCATCATTTGATGCTCTATATAGAATTTACGACCTGTTGCCACGCTGCGCAAGCGTTTAATGTCGCTTCTGTGTATCATTTGATGTCTAAGTGGCGAGGGATAATCGAGTGATACGCTTTAAAATCAAAGAGATGATTGCCAAGAAAGAAT
This sequence comes from Halomonas sp. Bachu 37, assembly GCF_039691755.1. NCBI lineage: Bacteria > Pseudomonadati > Pseudomonadota > Gammaproteobacteria > Oceanospirillales > Halomonadaceae > Halomonas > Halomonas kashgarensis. The sequence goes on from NZ_CP137553.1 coordinate 12,380, forward strand.
TTTCCGAAGATCGTCGAATCACCATCGGTGAAGTGGCTGCGGCGGCGGGGATTCACCGCATGACGCTGTCCAAGATGATCAATCAGCGGGGGTACAACACCAGCACAGAGAACCTGGATCGTTTATGTGGGTATTTTGATTGCCGGGTGGAAGAGTTGATTGAGTACACGCCGATGTCGAAAGACAGTGAATAAAAAACGCATTGAGAAGCGGGAGAGTGCCAGCAGGGTGAGCGGTTTTACGGCATCGAGTAGTGGTACTATGCAGTCATTATAAAGTATGGCTTATCAAGGAGCTAACTGCGTGGATGCCATTATTGAGCCCACAGCCGTCGATGACTTCATTGCACGCTGGAAAGGCAGCACCGGGAGTGAGCGTTCTAATTTCCAGTCGTTCATGCGTGATCTATGCGACCTTTTGGACTTGCCGCATCCTGATCCAGGCTCGGCCAAGAATGGTCAGCCCTCAATCAGCTCTTGTTCCTGAATAGAAGGAGACGGTATGGGAAGCATAGACAAAACAAGCTATTTCCTGATATGTCCAGAATGCGGTGCTAAAGAGTCAGCGTCCGTTCTCGATAAGGGCTCGGGTTGGAGTGGTTCGTCGTGGCAAAGTGGTGCTTCATTTTCAAGATTTGATACCAGTTGGGAGGGGGGAACGAGGAACCTCATCTTACATCTGCTCTTTGTAAGATATGTAACGTGTCTGCATCGATAAAGTCTGGGTTCGGTAATCTTGTATGATTAAAGAGATTAAGGTTTTTTTAATTTTATTATTTTTTGTTTTTTTTCTAGCAGGTTGCGGATGCTATTCAACATACGATGAAGCTTGGGCTGCTTGTAATAAAAAATATAATGGAAAATGTCGATTCTTAGGAGATGACTTTCAAGTATGTACAGGAGATTTTGACTGCGGATCAGATGCGGATTGTGAGTATAAGTATGGCTCACCCAAGCATGGGTCTTACTAATTTTAGTTTTAAATGCTTATTTGTCTAATTTTATTGTGCACCTTAAATGTGGGTAGAAATGTTTTTTAAAAAAATACGGGAAGCAGCTGGAGTTAACCCTCGTGGAGTCACTATGGCTCATGAAATAAACGATCATATTTGGGTGTTGATTGATATCAATTTTGGACATGAATACAGTGTTGAAAGATCTATTAAAATTCAAGGGTTTATTCATGGTGTAATAGCTTATTTTGCTTCAGTCGATAGGTTTCAAGAAAAGGGAATTGAAAGGGCAGCTCTGGGAGAGTTTTATCGTATAAACTTTCCGAAATCATGGAAAAGCATTGTCAACTCAATAGCCTCAAATATAAACAGTTCAGAATATCAGGAAGGTATAAAACTAGGCGTTTCGGAAATGGAAAACGCAGCAAAATTTTCATAATTCGAATATAGGTTTCCCCACTTAAGGAAAAGGAACATGGCTTTGAAAATCGTTCTTGGTATCCTTTTAGGAATTCTAGCCGGAGGAGCTTTTAAGGACTACAAAACAACAACTTACGACCCATTTAATGCTCCTGAAACAAGTGATACAGGGAAGGATGGGCTTGCTGCAAGCGCCGGTATATCTTGCCTATGCGCAGCCATTTTTGTCATCTACACTTTTATTAATTATCCATTGGTTTATGGTTTAATGGGTATGGGTGAAATTCTTATCGGATTAGCCCTCTCCAATATTATTAGCTATCCCGTTCTTAGGCTTATAGGCTTCTCCGCAGGTCCTGTTGCAATTCTTTTAGGAATTACAATGATGTAATTTTATCAAAAAATTAAAAAGTATATTCTGAGGTGGTCCCCGAAATTCGGACCAGGCGTTAAGCTCTGATCATGACGATTGGAGACGACGATCATGAGCAGGAAACGCAAGCAGTACAGCAGCGACTTCAAGGCAAAGGTCGCCCTGGCAGCGCTCAAGGGCGACCAGACCACCTCGGAGATTGCCGCACGGTTCGAGATTCACCCCACCATGGTCAGCCAGTGGAAGCGTGAGCTGCTGGACAACGCCACGGGCGTCTTCGAAGGCAAGGGAAGCAAGGCCGCCCAGAAGAGCCAGGAGGAGATCGATACACTTTACCGTGAGATCGGCAAGCTGACGGTGGAACGCGATTTTTTGTCACGCAGGCTCGATCGTTGAGTCGGGCCCAGCGTCTGGCCCTGGTCGAGCCACAGGCACCCGATGTCAGCCTCCGACGCCAGTGCCAGTTGCTCGGGGTCAGCCGCTCATCGGTCTACTACCCGCACCGAGGCACGCGGGCCGAAGATCTGTCGCTGATGCGTCTGATCGACGAGGAGCACCTGCGGACACCCGTCTACGGCTCCCGGCGGATGACGGCCCATCTCAACCGCCTGGGGCACACGGTGAACCGCAAGCGGATCCAGCGACTGATGCGTCATATGGGGCTGCACGCGGTGTACCCGAAGCCGCGCACCAGCCGGCCTGGCGTGGGGCATCGGGTCTATCCTTACCTGCTGAGGGATCGCGTCATCGACCGGCCCAATCAGGTCTGGGCGACTGATGTGACCTATGTCCCGATGGCGCGAGGGTTCATGTATCTGGTCGCCATCATGGACTGGCATAGCCGCCGTGTGCTGGCCTGGCGGGTATCGAACACCCTGGACACGGACTTCTGCATCGATGCACTGGAGGAGGCCCTGGATCGCTATGGGCCACCAGACATCTTTAATAGCGATCAGGGCTGCCAGTTCACCAGCCGGGCATTCACCGAGGTGCTGGAGTCCCATGGCGTCCGGATCAGCATGGATGGAAAGGGTTGCTACCGGGACAATATCTTCGTCGAGCGGCTCTGGCGTAGCGTGAAGTACGAGTGCATCTACCTGAAGGCCTTCGAGGATGGTGCCCATCTACGTCAGGAGCTGAGGGCGTACTTCGCCTGGTACAACCATCATCGGCCCCATCAAGGGCTGGACGATGGGACACCCGATGAGGTGTACTTCGATCAACGACTGCCCCGGGCGGCCTGACGCCTGATGACAATCTGGTCAGAGCTTAAATCGTCTGTCAGATGGTCCAATGAATGGGGTCCACTTCACGTTTTGGATTCGGCACGGCCATTTTTTGTAGCTGTGAGCCAACTGATGTGGCAATAGACTTTTAACCAAGAACGCCGCGAGGCAGGCTGGCGTTGGCTGGTGGAAAATCTACGCAAAGCTGAGAAGTGACCCTTGCACGGGCGAGTCTCGCTGATCCAGCATCACTGGGTCGTCGTGAACCAGATGCGACGACTTGCAACGCACCGACATTCACTATGCATTCATCTTGCCGAGCAGCTCGCTATCTTATTCGAGTAACTCGAAAGAGGATTTTGAAAGGAGCTCTAATTCTGTATAGTTATAGAGCTAAGAAAGAATTTAATTGATTCTTTTATTTTCTCCATCTCAGGAGTGTTTGTTCTTGTGTTAATGTCAAATACCGAGTTATTAACATAAAGCATCTTTCCCTCCTTGAACACATGTATTCCTTCAAAAACATATGAGTATTTATAGTTTAATATATTTAAATTTCTTTGTGTTTTTGTCCAGTTTCTCTCAATTTCATCTACTACTATTCCATTCATATTTTTGTAAATAAATTCCATAAAGAATTCTAATATATAAGTTTCTCTCACTTCTTCGAGGCCTGGTGTTTTTGTTTGAGAAACTTGATAAACTGTTACACCTTCATCGCAATTTTGAGAATATTGAGTCGCTTTTCCTTCTGTAAATTGACTATCGAAGTTAAGCGTTTCAGGCTGGCCAGGGAAAGCCACAAATACATCTAAATTACCACTAGACCAATAAAAAGGATCGTAAGGAGCCCCGTGTTCATCTTTCTTATTATCATAGGATACAACTATTGTTGAATATAAAAATATCGCTAAAAATAAAAGTATACCACAGTATCTAAAGCGCTTACTGGTTAACATTGCATTTCTGCACAAACACTTGAACATTTCTGGCATGGATTGAAGTTCTCTATTTTGTTTTTAAATATCCAAGTGGTTAAGATTTATATGATTTTCGATTTAAGTTATTATAGAAACTAATATTACAGATGAAATTATTCCCATGCCAACTGCACATCCTAATGCAACGGCAACTGCTTGAGAAAGCCAGTTTAAAAAAGTAAAGTAAGGTTTTTTAGGCTCTTCTTTCGTAACGTCATCGGATGATAAGCTAAATTTATTAGATATGTAATTGAATGTTTTTACTCTAAAAAATAAAATTGGGATTGCCATAGACGCCCCCATGAGTACGGTTACCAATAAAAAAATAATTGATTCAGTATTTTCAGATCCTGCTCCATATAAAATTAAAGAAAAAAAAGCAACTGACCATTTCGCACCAGACTTAACTCTTTCAGTGAATTTTTTCTTCCTTAAATACCCAGCAAACTCAGCTATAGCCCAGACAACTGCCATAACAATCCAGCTCTCATTCATTCTTTAAATCTCCTTATTCGGCTTTTTTTCAGGGCAAAAACCATAGAAAACCCAGATAAATAATTTAGCTAAACCCCAGGCCATAACAGGAGGGCCAAAAACCCCAAAGAAACACCCTGCCAAAACTTCAAAAAGACTGCTGTATTCGATACGACTATATCTGCTATATGGAGCATTAATATAAAGAGCATATATAGACGCGGGGATGGAAATTGCTAGCCAGACCGAAGTAATGGCAATCCAAAGCCGTTTCCAGCCTTCGTTCTTTTCTAGCATAAAGAGCCCTTAATAACCGGTTTATAGTACCACGCTAAAATAAAATTTTGATAGATCCAAATATTTATTTTGATTAAATCAATTTACATTTAAATATCCTAATGCTTAAATCCATAAAAATCCCCTATAGCTGGATCAGAGTTCATACGGAAAACTTTTAGGAGAATGATATATCCTATGAGTTATCATATTGTTTTATATCACAATTGTGGTGCTAAAGAAAATTATTTAATCTACTTTTAAATCTTTCTTTCGGGAGATTACATTAATAAATGGGTAATGTCTATAAGCTATCTCTTACAAACGCGTAAGAAATCTGAGATAAGTAAATATATTTATTCCATGTCTAGAAGTCGTCAGCCGTTGATATACCCCATCGCATGGGTAATCAAACAAGAGGGCGTTACTCAGTGATATTTTTTAGGTATGGCCAAATCAGCACGCTCAAGCATCGCCTTATCGTGTATCGGTATTTCTCGAAAGTTACTCAAAACGACACGATATAGCGATAAATACCCATAATCGTTCCTTTTGCGTCAAAAAAGGGTCGTTTTCTTTACGCATGCTGATCGCCCCCCAGGAGGCCCTGGGGGGGCGGTTTTGCGTAAAGAAATTGCGTAAATATTTCTACGTACAAAAAAGGTGGGTTTCTTTTCGTCGTTTCTAGCCTTGTCTGCTTTCATCATCAATGACTACGGGGCGCTCTTTCAGAAACTCATCATCAGCCTTCGATAGCTCAAGGAAGGACGCCCAGGAGGGACGAACAGGGCGCAGTGTGGTCACGTCCCCATCCCGAGAGATTTCCAGTTCCTCCACGCCCTCATAGGCCATGTCAGCGGGCAGGCAAACAGCTTGGTCCTTACCGAGTTTGTAGATAGGCACGGTTCGCATCAGGCTAAGCCCTCCGGTGTCGATGTGGGAATCAATGGAATTATGGTTGATTATTGCTCTCGGTATAATTGAGCGCCATTCTGTAAAGAAAACGAAGGTTTTTTTGTGAGTGATACCATC
>NZ_CP137554.1 GCF_039691755.1 Halomonas sp. Bachu 37
GTGACGCTTGCAGAGCAGCGGCTAATTTTGTTGGCGATAGTCCAGGGCAACGGGGACAAAGAAGCACTGAAGCAGGTAGAGATCCACGCTAGCCAGTATGCCGATAAGTACAAAGTCACGCCGAGCGCCGCTTACAAGGCCTTGCATGAGGCGTCTTTACAGCTATTCGAGCGGCGGTTCTCATACCAAGAAGAGGGTAAACGGGGACCGATCACGCGCATGCGTCGCTGGGTTCAAGGTGTCGATTACGGGGAGGCTGACGGCATACTTCGCCTGATATTCTCAGATGATGTGCTGCCCTCGCTGTGTGAGCTGCACGATCGCTTCCTGTACTACGGGCTAGAGCAGGTCGCAGACCTGACAAGCGTTCACGCTGTGCGCTTGTACGAGCTACTAATTGCCTGGCGTTCAACCGGAAAAACACCAGTGATCAAAGTGGCCGACCTGCGCCGACAGCTTGGGATCGAACCAGATGAATACGGGCGCATGACTGACTTTAAACGCCGAGTATTGGACTTCGCCATCAAGCAAATCAATGAGCACACGGACATAAAAGCCAGCTACATACAACACAAGCGAGGTCGCAGCATTACCGGCTTTGAATTCAGCTTCACAGCCAAGGCCAACGCTGGCACAAAGCGGAAGACCATTAGCAAGAGCAAGGCGGAAGCAATGGCACGACCAGGGGAGAGTTACAGTGATCTCTATAAACGGCTGAGCCGCGAATACATCATCAAAGAGTAATCAGGCCCGAGACTAGCCCATCCCCGGCCCTCGCGGGCCGGGCTTGAACGGTTTTCTAGCCGGTTTTGCAGTTTGCGGCTGCCCTGCCTGCGTCGCTTTCTCAGGTTTCACCTCTGGCCGGGGTTCGCTGGACTCTCCACGGCGTTTTTTAATATCCGCTGCCATCGCGCGCAGCTTGTCACGTCCGCTTGATTCTGCCGCTTTCTCAGCTTCAAGCGCATCTCTCAGTTCGGCATAAGTCGCGTACGCTGCTTGGCGCTGGTTTTGCAGTTCGTCAATCCGCGCTTGCAGCTCTCGCCGCATACCAAATTTGAAAAACGAAGTGGATTCACGAGCGTCATCGAGCTGTTTAATCTCATCGTCGATCTCATGCACGGCAACGCTCGCATCGCGTACACGATCGCGGAGCGGGCGTTTTGACTCGATTTCTTGTCGCTCTTTCTCGCGTTCAAGCTCAAATTTTCGCAATTCAAGCTCACGTGCAGCCTGACGCTGCGCCCTTGCTACCTCTTGGCGTTCACGTTCGGCCTTCTCCTGGGCAGCTCTGGCAGCCGCTTCACGCTCGGCCTTCTCCTGGGCAGCTTTAGCAGCCGCTTCACGTTCGGCCTTCTCCCTGGCAGCTCTGGCAGCCGCTTCACGCTCGGCCTTCTCCTGGGCAGCTTTAGCAGCCGCTTCACGCTCGGCCTTCTCCTGGGCAGCTTTAGCAGCCGCTTCACGTTCGGCGGCTCTCTGCGCGGCGCGTTGCTGTAGCTGATGCAGTTCAGCATTGGCGGCTTTGATTTCAAGATTGAGCGAAGCGCGGTCGCTTTGCTCGGGCGTCCCACGGCGAATTTGGTCGGTACCCATCGAGCCAACGTGTATCTGTGGGACACGCTGGGAACCTTGGTCAGCCAGTGATCGGCAGTCGATACGGGAAGCGACATCGGCACGCTCCAATGCGGCGTTGGCCAGCGTTTGCCATCGTTGCCGGATGGTTTTCACTTCGTCAGCACCGCGCCCCATTCCCAGGCTTTTACGCTTTTTGTCGCTGAGCTCGATGCTCGACTTGTCGCCAAGGCCATCGTGGCCATAAATGCGTGTGGTAGCGAGCAAGTGCGCGTGATGGTTTCTCTGATCGCCGTCTCGATCCGGCGCGTGCACGGCGAGATCGACGGCGACGCCGTAGCGATCGGACAGTTCGCGGGCAAAGTCGCGGGCAAGCGCCAAACGCTGGTCAGCATCGAGTTCGTGCGGCAGCGCGACTAGATGCTCGCGAGCTACGCGAGCATCCTTTCGCTTCTCAGCGACCTCGGCCTGATTCCATAGCGATTCACGCTCGGGAACGGGCACGCCATCGCGGGTCACGATTTCGGTGTGCACGACACCCCGGCGACGGGTGTAGTCGTGAACGACGCCGGTGCGGTGATCGACCAGCTCAGCACCGGAACGATAAGCGGATGCAGCGACGGCGCTGCGGCCCCCGCTGCGACTTATCGGTTTTGTGCTGAGTGAGAAAATGGCCATCGCTGCACCGGCTCGGGGTTGATTTTGGTTTTTGGGGTCCAGGGGCGGAGCCCCGGCGCACGGACTTGTGTAGGGAGCGAAGCGACTGGAACAAGTCGTAAGTGCGCCCTTCGGGTTTAAACCTCACCCCTTTACTGCATAACTTGATGATAGCATAGAACAAGATGGGTGAGGTTGTCGCCCGGCTGGGCGACCGTTAAGGCAAAGGAGCAAAACATGGCACAGCGTACCACTGAGCAACTGCTGGCTGAGGCTGAAGCCAAAGCCGCGAAATTACGAAAACGCCAGCGCCGTGAGCGCGACAGGCGCTTGTTGTTGACAGGCATCGCATTTGAAGCGTGGGCAGCTGACCAGTCGAGCGACAGCTCGACAGACCGACAGAAAGCTGTCGCGGATATTCTCGACAAATACATCGTTGCTGAGCGCGATCGCAAATTTCTAGGCCTAAAAACCGCTGAGGACAGCTCTTCCTGACGCGCTATATGAGGTTTGCGCATGCGCAAACTCTGCCGCTGAACCCGCCAATGAGCGGGTTTTTTTATGCCTATCAATCGTATTATTTCATATTTTGTATTGTATTTTGTATCATATAAGATATAATATGAAATACAAAATACGATATGGCAAGGAATACGATATGGCACGCCCAGGCATCACGTTTGAAATTGTCGCCCACGCCGCCGACACCCTCGTTGGCCGCGGCGAAAAGCCCACGATTAGCGCTGTGCGCGATGAAATCGGCACCGGCAGCCCCAACACCATCCATCGACACCTCACGGCCTGGAAGGCCACCCAGGCGCCTGCCGAGCGTCAGACGGCCAAGTTACCGGATGAGCTCGCCGGCGCACTCGCCCAGGAGATCGAACGCCAGGCGTCCGCCGCCCGGGCTGACGCTGAAGCGGATGCCCTCGACGCCCGCCAGACCGCCGATTCACTCGCGGAAACCGGCGAGCAGCTGGAAGCGGAAGCGGAGGAACTGCGGGAGCAGATCGAATTGGTAACCGCTGAACGCGATGAAGCCGAGCGCGACCGCCATGAGGCTCGCCAGCTGGTGGCGGAGTTTCGCGAGCACGTGAAGCTGCTTGAGCAGCAGCGGGACGATGCGCGTATGGAGCTGGCCGAGGCCCGCAACCGCATCACCACGCTGACCGAGCAGCGCGATGAAGAGCACAGCGCCCGCCTCACCGCCGAGCGCGACGCCAAGGCCGCCGAAAGTGCCCGAATCGACGCCGACCGTGCCCACGCCGTGGCCATGGCGAAGCTAGAAGCTGCGCAGCAGCAGGCCGACGAACGCGCCCAGGCCCTCAACAACGAGCAGCAGGCCCGTAAAGCCGACGCGGAAGGGCACAAGCAGACATTAGCCGAACAGCGCGCCGAATGGCGGGAACGCCTCAACGCGGCCGAGGAGCAAGCACGAGAAGCCCGCCAGACCGCCCAGGAAGCCACGCAGGGGCGTTTGAAGGCAGAGAGCAAGGCCGAACTACTGGCAGCACGTTTCGACGCGCACAGCGCCAATGAGAGCGATCAGAACGGGCCGGTAGGGGGCGCAAAAAAGCGCTGAAAGGCGACAAATTCAAGATTATTCACCTTATCTTGAGTGGGTTTTATGCCGCGCAGCGGCATGGAGCGAAGCGGTAACGGGGGTTTGGTGGGCGCAGCCCACCGCTCTGCCAAACAGGGGTTTTGGCTGACGATTCGCACGTTACTGGCGCGCGTTAGCGCCCACTGGCGGCGCAGGTGCGAAGCACCTCGAAAGCCGCCTTAGCCGCGCCTCTGGCGCGTCATCGTTAGGCTGGCCGAAGGCCAGGGCGAGCGAAGCGAGGGTAGGCGAGCGCGTATGCGCTCTTCTTTAGATACTTTAAAGACTTTAAAGACTTTAGGCGTCTTAAGTTTTTGATTTTTAATATTAAATAAGGAGATAGGGCGACAAATACTCCACGATAGGGCGACAAATACTCCACGATAGGGCGACAAATACTCCACGATAGGGCGACGAAAAGTTGACATATAACGACTTAATGAGAGAGTGTCGCCTTAATAATAAAGTGGAGTGAGATGGTGGCATGGCAAAAGAGATCGTAAAGAAGTCCAATGTGTTAGCTACCGCAGCGTATACA